>JAYUYW010000176.1:0-13423 GCA_043752325.1 Rhodanobacteraceae bacterium
TGGGGATGATGCGACAGGTCTGGCAGAATCTGCTGGGCAATGCCGTAAAGTACAGCGGCAAACGCGAGCGGGCCGAGATTGACGTGAGCTTTGAGCGCGATGCGAACGGCAACGCGGTATTCCACGTGAAGGACAATGGCGTCGGCTTTGACATGGCCTACGCAGGCAAGCTATTCGGTGTGTTCCAACGCCTGCATAAGCCAGCCGATTTCCCAGGCACGGGCATTGGCCTGGCCAACGTACAACGCATCTTGTTGCGTCACGGCGGTTGCATCTGGGTTGATGCCGAACCCGAGCGCGGCGCCACGTTCCACTTTTCGCTGCCGGCAATGGCGCAGTCGGCGGATAACCAGAGACACGCTCCATGAACCGGGAAATCCGCTCCATCCTGCTCGCCGAAGATAGCCCCGCCGATGCCGAAATGTCGATCGACGCGCTACGCGAGGCAAACCTGGCAAACCCGATCGTGCACGTCGAGGATGGCGTTGAAGCGCTTGATTTTCTCTACTGCCGAGGGGCGTACGCCAGCCGCGAAGATCTGGCGCCTGCGGTGGTCTTGCTCGACATCAAGATGCCGCGCTTGGATGGCCTGGAAGTGCTCAAGCAGATGCGCGGCGATGAACGCTTCAAGTCCGTGCCCGTCGTGATTCTGTCGTCCTCGCGCGAGGAAAGCGACTTGGTCCGTAGTTGGAACCTGGGAGTAAACGCATACGTAGTGAAGCCAGTGGACGTCAACCAATTCTTCATCGCGATCCGCACGCTGGGCCAGTTCTGGGCCGTGTTGAACGAAACGCCCTGACCGCTGATGCCGCTAACAAATTTCAGCAAGGCATCGCCGATTCGCATCCTGGTCGTTGAGGACGACCTGCTGGATGCCGAATTGGTGGTCGACGAGATTCGCAGTTCGGGCCTCGCCTTCGAGTCACACCGCGTCGACGACGAAACCGGCTTCCGTGAAGCACTGGATACGTTTCGACCCGACGTTGTGGTGTGCGATCTCAGCATGCCGGGGTTCTCCGGCGAACGCGCGCTGGAGCTGCTGATCGCATCGACGCCAAATATCCCGTTCATCTATTTTTCCGGCACGATCGGTGAGGAAGCCGCGATCGCCGCGCTGCAGCGCGGTGCAACCGACTACGTACTGAAAAACAATCCGGTGCGCCTGTCGTCGGCAGTCAACCGCGCTTTGCGCGATGCCGCCGAGCGTGAGGCCCGCGATCTGGCCGAGGTCGGCTTGGTTCGCGCCCAGCGTTTTGAAAGCCTTGGTCTGCTTGTCGGCGGCTTGAGCCATGACCTGCGCAACATCCTGCAACCCTTGTTGATTACTGCCGAGTCGATCGGTGACCACGCCGATCCGCAGGTACGCAGGTTTGGCAGCCTCGTTGGTGATTGTGCGCAGCGTGGCCTAGAGATGGTCGCGTCGATGCTCAGCTTCGCGCGCGGCACCCGCAATCAGCGTGAACCCATCGGGATTGGCCATATATTTGGCGCAATCAAGTTGCTGCTGCATCCGACAGTACCCAGTCGCATTGAACTGGTCGTCATCAAGCCCGAGCCCGACGTCAGCATCGACGGCAACCGGACCGAGCTGCAACAGACCCTGCTCAACCTTTGCCTGAACGCGATCCAGGCAATTCCGGGTCCCGGTCGAGTCACCCTCAGTGCGACCGAAGAAACGCTGGATGACGAATTTTTCTCGGCAACCGAACGTGCGCGCAGCGGTAAGTACGTGCGCATTGATGTCACCGATACTGGCGTTGGCATGTCAGAGGAAGTGCAAGAGAACCTGTTCAAGCCGTTCTTCACGACGAAGGACGATGGCACTGGCTTGGGCTTGGTTTCCTGCCGGCGCATCGTCGACAACCACCAGGGTTACCTGCGTGTAGAAAGCAAAGTCGGGCGTGGCACGATGATTTCCATCCACCTGCCGAGCGAGGCAGTCGAACCTACCCACAGCGAGGCTATCGTCGATATTCCCTATGGTAATGGCGAGCACATCCTGATGGTCATTCAGCGTGCTGGGCAGTTGTCACTGGTCTGCGATGCTCTTTCCACGCATGGCTATTTCCCGATTGGCGCATCCGATGGCGCACAGGCGATCGAGAAGCTGGACAAATACGGGCTGCCGGCGATGCTGGTGATGGACGCGGAGCTGAGCCTGATGAGCGGCGTGCTTACCCTGTCGGCCTTGCTTGAGCGGGGCTACGTTGGCCCAGTCTTGCTCAAGGCACGTCCAGAAACCCGAGTCGACTCCGACGACTATCCCCCCAACCTGGCGCTGCGCGTGATCAATTTGCCGCTGGTTGTCAGCGAATTACTGCGTGCTGTGCACGACATGCTGTGTGACGCCAAGGCGACGAGGCCTGATTGATGCCGAATATTCCTGCTCCCAAAGTTTCGCCCGCGACAATTCCCATCAACTTCCTGTTCGAATACAACGTGCCAATTCCTCGCCCTGCTGTCATCCGAAACCTTATCGTTTCCACCTGTTTTCTCACGGCATTTGCCGCCACAGCGTCGTGCGCCTACGCCGCAGAAACCGTGGTGGCGGACAAGGGTGCGCAGGCCTGCATCGGTATTGCGGGGGCGGAGGAACGATTGGCGTGTTACGACCGCGCCATGAATGTCGTGCCAGCCATCGCCAAGCCTGCTCCCGCAGCGGTGCCGACCGGCCAGCAGCTGATGCGCAACTACCGCATCCAGACCGCCAGCACCGCCGAGCCGCGCTGTACGCACCGTGGCGTGGAGTCCGACCATGGCGACTCGCTGCTGGACCGTCGCTGGGAACTCGACACCAAGTGTGGCCAGTGGTCGTTGCGTCCATACAAACCGGTGTATCTGCTACCCGCGTTCTATGCCGGCAACGTCAATCGCTTGCCGTCATCCCCATCGGCCGACAGCCAGTTGACGTCGCCGCTCAACATCGATGACGTCGAGCTGAAGTATCAGCTCAGTTTCAAGGCCAAACCCTGGGAAAACATACTCGGCAGCAATGCCGACCTGTGGCTGGCGATGACCCAGGTATCACACTGGCAGGTTTACAGCGGCAGCCAGTCGCGACCGTTTCGCGAAACCAATTACGAACCTGAGGCAATGGTCGTGCTGCCCTTGCACCAGGACCTTATCGGAGGCTGGCGCCTGCGAATGGCCGGTATCGGCGTGAATCATCAGTCCAATGGCCGCAGCGATCCTCTGTCGCGTAGCTGGAACCGGGTGATTCTTTCACTCGGCTTTGAAAACAAGGCGTGGACGCTGATGCTGCGGCCTTGGCTGCGCATCGGCGAAAGTCGAGAAGACGACGACAACTCCGATATCAGCGACTACCTTGGCCACTACGACGTGCAACTGGTACGTACGCTGGAAAACCACGAGTTCGCGCTGACCGCACGTTCGGCGACCAGCGGTAACCGGACCCGAGGTGCGTTGCAGTTTGATTGGTCGTTCCCATTCCCGTTCCTGCCCAAGGGCGACGAATACCGCGGCATATTGGGCGATCTGCGCGGCTACGTGCAGGTATTCAACGGCTACGGCGAAAGCCTGATCGATTACAACCACAGCGGCTGGTACGTCGGCGCAGGCTTCTCGCTGGTGCAGTGGTACTGACGCTTCAGCGCCGCGAGGGCGTATTTCCGAAGAGCGGCTGACGTTCCGCCACCCGCGTCACCCTTTCACTTCGTCATCCTCGCGAAAGCGGGACTGCGAAGGCAGGATGCCGAAGCGAACATCCGCGTCGTGGATGGCCCGAAGGGCGAGCGAATGATTTCGCAAGTCAGCCATTTTTATTTTGCTCTCGCTTCGCTTTTCCTTGTAGTTGGCTGTCGCCAGATTTGTAAAGCGTTTCACTCGCCTGCCGGCGAGCGACCCACCTTTCTCCTCGCAGAGAAACGTGGGCCAAAGATGCGGCCCGATGGCCTGTCGGTCGTGCGATGAAGCCGCGCGACTACGCAAGCGCTGGCCGGGTTCGGCTGAAGGCACATCCTGTGCCGCAGCCGAAGCCACGCGATCCCTCGCGTGTCCCGCAAGCGGCTGATATCCGTTCAGCACTCGCCGTCAGGAACGGGCGGGTGGATCAAACACAACATCAACAGCATCCGCCGCAGGGCGGCGGACAACGCAGCGACGCTGCGTGCAGTTGACCTTGATCCCGTTTCGGGGAGGCGAGGTGGCGGAGGAAGCGCCCGCAGGGTGGCCGAATGGATTCGGCCAGTTCGCTGCCGGTGCTCCGGATGCGCCTTCAGCGAACCCCGGAGCCAGCTTGCGCAGTCGTGCGGCTTCATCGCACGACCGACCCGCCCAGGGCGCATCTTTGGGCTACGTTTCTGTGCGAGCAGAAAGGTGGCTCGGCGGGCGGCAGCCCGGCGAACCGCTTGACCAGATTGGCGACAATCAACAACAGCGAAGCGGCGGGCGGCAGCCCGACGAAACGCTTGTCCAGTTTGGTGACAACCAACAACAGCGAAGCGGCGGGCGGCAGCCCGACCAAACGCCTTTCCAGTTTGGTGACAACCAACAAAAGCGAAGCGGCGGGCGGCAGACCGGCGAAACGCTTGACCAGTTTGGCGACAGCCAAAAACGAGTGCGGATGCGCTTGACCAGTCTGGCGACAGCCACTATATGACGCGAACAGCCGCGCTTGTGTAGAGAAGCCAAGTCCCCATCTCGTGGCGATGAGTCTCGCCGCGCCAAGTCCAGAACCGACTGACACCAGCATTGCCACCGACCGCATGAGGCTTGGCTATGCGGTGATGGGCGCCGCCGCGCTGTTGTTCGGTATCTGGGTTATCTGGCTGGCCGGGTACGCGCTCGGATGGCCGATTAGTGATCTTGGTATTGCACCGCGCGAGCCGAATGGATTGATCGGGATACTGACCGCGCCCTTGGTGCACGGTTCGTTCGCACATCTGGTCTCCAATACTTTGCCACTGGGTCTGCTGACCGCGCTGGCGTTGTATGCGTATCCGCTGGCAAGCCGTCGCGCCTTGCCGGCGATCTGGTTGCTGTCCGGTTTGCTGGTATGGGTGTTTGCGCGACCGTCGTTCCACGTCGGCATCAGCGGCATCGTGCACGGGCTGATGTTCTTCCTGTTCGTCATTGGCTTGTTGCGCCGTGATCGGCTTGCGGTGGCGATCACCCTGGTCGTGTTTTTTCTTTACGGCGGCATGGTGATGAGCGTGCTGCCAAGTGAGCAGGGCGTGTCGTTCGAATACCATGCGGCCGGTGCGCTGATCGGTTTGATCGCGGCCATTTTGCTCCGCAAGACCGACCCTGCACCCGCTCGAAAACGCTACGACTGGGAAGACGAATCCGAGGACGCGGAGATCATCGACGACGAACTGGAGTTACCCAGCCCGCGTGATGTACCGGTGCTATGGGAGCGCGATGCGAAACCGCAACGCGAAAGTAGAGTGATTGAATTCCGACCTCGCCGCACCCTGCACTGAGCCGCGCGACAGCGGCCTAGAACAACGAAAGCCCGAACAGCACGGCGCCGATCGCCAGCACCAGCAACACGAGGAAGATCACGAAGATGATCTTGGCGATTCCGGCAGCGGTACCGGCGATTCCAGTGAAGCCAAGAGCACCACTGATGATGGCGACGAGGGCGAAAAACAGGGCGAGTTTCAACATGGCATGTTCTCCACGATAGTTTTGTGCTGCGCGGCCGATGAACAACCGGCGTAGCAAGCGAGGCCTCACGGTGCCGTCACGCGGATGCAGCAGCGCTGAACAGTCAAAGCGTGGCAAGCCCTGAGAGCGGTGCAAGGTTGGGCCGGATAGAATGATCCGATCAACGGGAGTCGCCATGTCCATCAGCGTGTTTGATATTTTCAAGATCGGCATCGGTCCGTCGTCTTCGCATACCGTAGGGCCCATGCGTGCGGCTGCACGCTTCCTCACGCGCTGGCTAGATCAGCGCGACACGCTTTCGCAATGCGCGCGAATCCGCGTCGAGCTGTTCGGCTCGCTGGCATTGACCGGGCGCGGCCATGGCACCGACAAAGCGGTGATGTGCGGTCTGGAAGGCGCGCTGCCCGACACCATTGATGCCGACAGCATCGCGCCAACGCTCGAGCGCATTCGTCGCGACCGCCGCATCAACTTGCTCGGTAAGTACGAGATCGCGTTCGACGAAAAAACCGACCTGGTTTTCAACAAACGCAGCAAGTTGCCGTTCCATTCCAATGGCATGCGTTTCACCGCATTCGATGCCGATGGCAATGAAATGGCGACGCGCGATTACTACTCGGTCGGCGGCGGCTTCGTGGTCAACACCGATGAAGCTGCTGATGATCGCATCGTCGCCGACACCACGACCTTGCCCTATCCGTACCACTCCGGCGACGAGATGTTGAAACTTTGCGCCGACAACTCCCTGACCATCGCCCAACTGGTGATGGCGAATGAAAAAGCGTGGCGCAGCGAATCCGAAATCCGCGAAGGCCTGTTGGTGATCTGGAACGCGATGGCGGCGTGCGTCGAACGCGGCACGCGTGCATCGGGAATACTGCCGGGCGGCTTGCGCGTGGTCCGCCGCGCACCGGAAATGATCAAGGACCTGCGCGATCGCCCCGAAGATGCACTGCGCGATCCACTAACGATTCTCGACTGGGTCAATCTGTATGCGCTCGCCGTGAACGAGGAGAATGCCGCCGGCGGTCGCGTCGTCACCGCGCCTACCAATGGCGCTGCCGGCATTATTCCCGCCGTGCTGCACTACTACATTCGCTTCTGCCCGAAAGCCGACGAACACGGCATCATCGACTTTCTGCTGACTGCCGGCGCCATCGGCATTCTCTACAAGGAAAATGCGTCGATCTCGGGCGCTGAAGTGGGTTGCCAAGGCGAAGTTGGTGTCGCCTGTTCGATGGCGGCGGGGGGGCTGACCGCCGCACTCGGCGGCAGCATCTATCAGGTCGAGAACGCCGCCGAGATCGGCATGGAACACAACCTGGGCCTTACCTGCGATCCGATTGGCGGCCTGGTCCAGATTCCCTGCATCGAACGCAATGCCATGGGCGCGGTCAAGGCCATCAACGCCCAGCGCATGGCCGTGCGCAACGACGGCAAGCACCACGTTTCGCTCGACAAGGTGATTCGCACCATGCGCGACACCGGCCGCGACATGATGGACAAGTACAAGGAAACTTCTCGCGGAGGGCTGGCGGTCAACGTGATCGAGTGTTGACTGACCGCGATTTCAGATCCGTCAGACTGCGTCTCGGCAACGAAAAAACCCCCAGTATTGCCGGGGGTTTTTACTTCGCCGATCAAAATCTCTCGCTCAGAAGTTGATCTTCGCCTCGACGTACGAGAAACGTCCCGGGATGTCGTAGTTCGACGCGTCGTAGCCATTCAACGAGCAGCTCGTGCAAATCGGCGGGTCCTTGCCAAACACGTTGTTGACGCCGGCCGATAGTGTGGTCTTCACCCGGGTTGGCAGGATGAAGCTGGCACGCACGTCGTGGAAGACGGTCGCACCCAAGTGATTGCTACCACCGGACTCGCACAGGTCATAACCGTCCGGGATGTTGCAAAACTCGGTCAGCTCGCCGATGTAACGCGCCGCCCAGCTTGCGCTGAAGGCATTGATGCCCCAGTTAAGTCGCGCCGTCGCCTTCCACTTTGGAATGCCGCTGTCGTTGATCTCGACACCGACCACGCGCGGTTCGGCGAGGCCGGAATCGCTGGCGATTGCTTCGTAATTGAACACGCGGGTGGCCTGCACGCTGGCTCCGAACGTTCCAATTCCACTCTCGTTACCGAGCCATGTAACGCCGAAATCGGCACCCCTGGTATTGACCTTGCCGAGGTTGGCGAGAGTGTTGTTGAAGCCGTTAATATTGCCACCCGATGAACGCGTGATGCCGGCGCAGAAGAGCGGATCGAGCGAGGCCACACAACGATTCAACTGGGTCTGCGCATCGGAAGCCTGGATCGCGTCCTCGATGCGGATACGGTAGTAGGTCAATTCGAAATCAAGCTTCTGCGACCAACTGGTGTTATCAGCCCACGAAGGGCTGTAGAGCGCGCCGACGGTCAGGCTGGTCGAGGTTTCCGGCTTCAATTGATTGTTGCCGCCGGTGACCACCGAGATCTGCGAATTGGCCTGCTCGAACGTGGCCGGATTGGGCACGCCAAGCGTTGAGCATCTCGCACCGGTCGCGCCGGTCGCGCCGTTGCAGGGGTCCTGGATGGTTGCATCAAAGCGCGAGAAGGTGCCGAACAACTCGCCGATCGATGGCGCCCGGAAGCCTTCGGCCCAGGTGCTGCGCAGGGTGAAATCATCGCTCAACTGCCAGCGCACACCGAACTTGTTGTTGGTCGTGCCGCCGAAGTTGGAGTAGTCCGAATAGCGACTGGCCAGGCTAAGGTCGAGGTGCCTGGCAAACGGCTGGTCGGCGACCAAAGGAGCATTCAACTCGACGTAGTACTCGTCGACCGAGTAGCTGCCGGCGGTTGGCCCGGACGGCACGCCATTGGATTCGCCGGCGGTGACGACCGAATCAGGTGTGTAGAAACCACTCAGCTTGCGATGCTCGTAGCCTCCCGCAAACGCCAACATGCCGCCGGGAAGCGCGACGATGTCGCCAGAGAGATTGGCCGTAAAGACGTCCAGATCCTGCTTGCTGCGGTCCTTTTCGGTGAACAGGATGTAGTTGAGCATGGCTGGCGTAATGGTGCCGGGGCCGCCGAAAAAATTCAGCGGAACGCATGGCGCGGTGCAATTGGCGACCGGCCCCAGCGCGCGCTGGATGTGGGCGATGTTGTAGGTGCCGTTGACCGTTTGGGTCGCCTTGTTTTCGCCGGTCGCGTAATTCACGTCCCAGAAGAACTGCCGGTCGCCAGCATTGAAATCGCCGCGCAAGCTGGTGCTGATGTAGCTGGTATCGACTTCCTGGGCGAAGATGCGTGGTCCGCCTTCGACCGGTCGCCGGGTGAGGAAGGATCCCTCCGGCGAGATCGTGAATCCGAACGGGTTAAACGGATTGGTCGCATGGATGCCGACGAAATCGGCGAGTCCGCCACTGCCCGCCTCGGAGCCGAGGAAGATCGGTTCGGGTGCGGCCTGGTTGACCGACTCGCGCTGCGTGTAGGCGCCCTTGATGTTCCAGCTGACACTGTCGGTGATGCGATAGGTGGCCTGCGCGAAAATCGCGTCGCGCTCGGACGGTGTCAGCAGCAGATTGAATGGCGCGTAGTTGAAGCGTTCGGCATTGGTCCAGCGGCGATAGCCGCCGGCGCCGTTGCCAGCAAGGTTGCAGAACGATGCGCCACCATTGAGCGGACACAGACCGCCCAGCGTATTGGTGGGATTCGGTGGTGCAAATACGAGGCGTCCGTTTGGCGTTGCGGAACTCCATGACGCCGGATTTACGGCACCGCCGATACCCGGCGTCGGGAAACGCGACTGTTCCCAGTCGCCCGCGCTGATCCGGTTCTGGTCGTAGTGACTGAGGTCAAAGAAGAAATCGAAACGGTCGCCACCGCCACCGAACGAAATGTTGGCGCGATTGGTCTTTCCGTCACCCTGCGAATAGTCGCCGTAGTAGAGGCCGATGCTGGCGCCATCCTGCTTGTGCTTGGTGATGATGTTGACCACGCCGGCGATGGCATCGGAACCGTACAGCGACGATGCACCATCTTTCAGAATCTCAATGCGCTCGACTGCGCTGGCTGGAATCGTATTGAGATCGACCGCTGCGGAGACGCCGGATGCCGATGACTCGCTGACCCAGCGCAGGCCATCGACCAGGATCAACGTGCGCTTGGCATTGAGATTACGCAGGGAAATGGTCGTCGACCCCGAACCGACGCCACCGCCGTCGGGCGGAAAACCGAAGTTGCCGGCCGAGTTGAATTTCGTATTGAGCGAAGACCCGCTGACCGACAGCTGCTGGATGATGTCGCCGATCGAGCCGAGGCCAGTGGCTTCGATGTCGGCTGCTGTGATCACCTGCACCGGCACCTGTCCTTCAAGTTCGGCCCGCTTGATGCGCGTACCGGTCACTTCAATGGCCTGCAACGTCTGGGCGTCATCGCCGGGGAGGTTCTGGGCGATCGCGGTGGGAGTGGAAACAACCAGCAGGATCGCTGCGGCCAAGCCTGACGGGCTTGCCTTGTTCAACGCATGGGTGAATGTCATCGGTGGTCTCCGGGATAGACAGCATGGGATCTAGACCGATTGAGCCGCCCCCTGAACAGGTCCGAACTCAAACGTGAAAAAAATGTAGTCCCATGCGGAGAAAAATACCAGCAGAAATTTTCATGCCACGTGACGATAACGGGGAGACCTGATCGGTCAGCCATCCATCAGGGCACATCGTGGAATCCGGCGGGACCTTCGAAATGGATTTCATCCAGCGTCGGAACGTGGATCGCGGCTTGACCGGCAGCGGTCAGCGTTGCACTTAGCGAGACAAGGTGATCCGCACTAGGCGCGACACCGGCCGCGACATGATGGACAAGTACAAGGAAACCTCAAGCGGTGGTTTGACGGTCAATGTGATTGAGTGTTGACCATCAACCCTAGCGACGCTGTTGCGGTGTAATCAGCTAAGCAAATCAGAGAGGCAAGAATGGCAACAGCATCGCCACCTTCCAGCCTGGCCGGTGGCGGTTCCCGGATTCAGCGACATACGATGGAAGTAACGCGGCTGTTTTCGAGTTCGCGGCCAAAGGCTCGCGCTAGCTTGTCGCTCGGGCGAGCGCTGCGTCGGGTTCGCGGCCCATATGGCGTGGGTTTGCCTACATCCGCGCTATTGGGCCCGCCGACCGGCGCGGGCACAATTGAGGGCGTAAAAAACCGGCGCAGGTTGCTCTGCGCCGGTTTTTTGGTCTCGCCCGACACTCGATCAGTCGGGCATATTCAGCATGCTGGCGGTCTAGTTCTCCAGCGACACCGGCGCACCGGCGGGCGTGGTCCCGTTACCGCGGATGATCCAGTTAAAAGTGAAGGTAGGCAGTACGGCAGTGGTACGTGTCAAGCCGGATGTGGCCAGAACCGGAGCTCCCGGCTGTACCGTATTGATGCTACTGATCCATGATCGGTCCTGGTCAGGGCCGAGGTCGGCAGATGCAGGGAAATAACCCAGGCGTCCACGATTGACGATGCCGATCAGAATGTCGCCGCCACCGACTGCGGTGATCGCCAAACCTCCAGGAATGGTGACTGTCTGCACCGCATTCTGCACGGTCACGGGCACGCCGACTACGCTGCCGAGCAAGGTTGCCCCGTTGGCAGGGTTGGTGTCGTTGTCCTGATAGACATAGAAGTCGAACAGTTCACCCAACTCGGTACCGTTGCGTGGCGGTGTGGAACCCACAGCGCCCGCGAAGACTGTCTGGATCGAGTTCAGCGTGAACGGAAACGACGCCACGGAAGGCGTGAACCGATTGAGCCAGGCGAACTGCAACGGCGGAGCGGCTGTTGGGCTGCCCAACAAATTGAAGCTGCCCGATCCGCTGAAGCTATCCGACTGAAGGGTGACAACGCCCGGCGGTATCACCGCTGGCTTCTTGGCTGCGGTCGTCATATGCAACGATGGCGAACGGCTACCGGTCTCGGTCAGGTTCACTTCACCGAATGCCATCGCCGTCGACGCCGCTGGCGTGGTGACGGTGATCGTGAGTACCTGGGTTTCCGCAGGGACCGGCGTATCGAAGCCGTTGGCAAACAGCGTGTCGGCATTCGGAATGCCTGCACCGGTGAACGAGAAGCTGGCCGGCGACACAGTGACCATTCCGCCCGACGTAATGGCTACACCTGCGGTCGTCCAGTTGCTGGCACCCGGCAAGGTATTGCGTACCGTGCGGGTAAACGTGCAGTTGGGCGTACATAGCGTATTTCGCATCGACGGCAGGTTAAGTGCACGCTGGTTAATCACGTTGCCGTTCGCGGCCAGGAAGTTGGCATAGGTCTCGTTTAACACCAGCCCAGCCAGCGCCGCGCGATTCATTGCGACGCGACCGTTACCAACGTCATCGGCATCCCATTGACCGTTGTTCGGCGTACCGAAGGTGAAGTCCTTGGAGCCCGTCTTCTTCGCCGTCAACTGCATCGCCGACTTGACTTCCATCGGCGTCCAGCTTGGGTGCACACCCATGACCAGCGCGGCGCTGCCGGCGGTATGTGGGCCAGACATCGACGTACCCGTGAGGAATTCGTAAGAGTTGGCTGCGCCGAAATATGCGGCGAAGATGTTGGTTCCGGGTGCCGTGATGTCGGGTTTGGTCACTTCAATGCCGCCAGCGATCGGACCGCGAAGGCTGCTGCTGTTGAGCACGTCACCAACCAGCGGGTCCAGTCCGCGAACAGTATCGGAGTCTACCGAACCGACAGCGGTCGGATTGGCTTGAACGAACGTCCTGATCGCCTGACCATCGCTCAGTCCCACCATCACGGAAGGAACCGTCGTGGCAGTGCCCAATCCCATCAGGATTGGCGGGGCCAACGTATTGTTGTGTACAACAACGCCGATCGCACCGGCAGCAACGGCGTTATTGATCTTCTCTTCAAACGGGCAGCTGCCACGCGAGATCAAGGCAATTTTTCCGGTCATGCTGCCGACCGGAAAAGCGCCGCCAGCGGTACAGCCGAGCTGATTACCCAACGCCGTCGAATCCGCGATCTGCGCATTCAAGTCCATCGTGAACGGCGCGGCGCTCTTCAGGCCGTAGCGATCCTGCGGTCCGCCGGCAACGCTGACGGCATTCTTGCTGATGCGGTCATGCGTGCTGTTGGCGACGGTCATTACCCACGGACCACGGTGATTGACTTCGCCAATAGGCTGGGTCGGAGTCTGCGGCGCGGTGCGCGTGTTACCAGCGGATGCCGCAACGACGGTGCCGTTGTTGACCAGGTCGAGGAAGCCGCGGTCATTGTCGGTCCATGGGCTGGTGCCACCCGAAATCGAGAAGTTGACCACATCAACCTTGTCGATGATGGCGGTCTGGATCGCTGCCTGGATGGCCGCGCCATCGCAGGAGCTGCCTGGACACACCTTGTACGTAATCACCTGCGCACAGGGTGCGACGCCGGAAATCTGCAGGCCTGCAAATTGGCCGCCCGTGGCGATGTGCTGATTACCACCAGCCGTCGACGCGGTATGCGAGCCATGACCATTGCTGTCGAATGGATCGGGACCGGCGCAACTACTGCTGCCGACACAATCCTTGGCCGCGATCAACTTCGGCTTTTCAGCCGAGAAACCGCAACTGGCATCGTTGGAGAATGACGGGTGTGAAGCGTTCACGCCGCTGTCGAACACGCCAATCACGGTGCCCGAGCCACGGTTGCCTGAGCCGCTCGGCGTGGCAAAGCCTGACCAGATCTGGTCTGCGCCGATGAACTGCGGACCGCGATCGGTATCAAGCCGATACTCAGGCACCTTTTCCACCTTGCGCACGCTGGGCTGGGTGGCGA
>JAYUYW010000177.1:0-13351 GCA_043752325.1 Rhodanobacteraceae bacterium
TTGGCGCAAGCGCGTGAAGGTGTCGACTTCCTTGTAGTCGCCATCCACGTATCGGAGCAACTTCGACAGCTTGGCGAACGCCTGCTTATTTACCTTGCCATGCGCTGCAACGCTTTCACTGGCGCGCTCGCGAAACTGCTCGATGTCCCAACCTGCACGAGCGACGCCGATTACCGGGATGTCCAGCTCCCCGCACTCGACCATCGCCAGCAGCGCCGGGAATATCTTCTTGAAAGCGAGATCGCCGGTTGCGCCGAAGAAAACGAACGCATCGGACTTGGCTTGACTCAAGACGAGCTCCTCACAGTTTGCGGGTACATGGTCGAGGGTGTTGGGTTCGCCAACACATCGCCGGGAGAGCACGATTGTCTACCCGCTAGCGTGAATCCGCGCCAGCCGGAACAGCGACCACAATCAGTTCAACGCGCCGCCGCAACTGGATCCCTGCCCCGCCGTGCAGCCGTAACAATGTCCGGCAACAGCGATTTCGCGCGGCACATCGTTCTCCATCAGGTCGCGCAGATGCGTCCCCTCGCGACGCCCGGCCAGTGGCATCTTCAGCATCTGGTTGAAATCGCAGTCGTACAGATAGCCGTTGTAGTCGACGCTGATCGACGACCGGCACATCACGGCCGGCAGGTTCGAATCCTGGTGTGCTTCACGAAGGGTTGCCATGTAGGTGGCGAAGTGGCCCTTCGAAAGAAGCCACGATCCATAACGCTGGATCGGCATGTTCGCGAGCGCGTAGAGATTGTTGAACTCGATGCCGAAATTTTCACCGAGCAGCTTGCGGTAGTCGACTTCGAGCTTGCTCTCGTTCGGCGGCAGGAAAGCGCCGTTCGGGTTGTAGACGAGGTTCAAAGTCAAGCCGCTATCCGGTTTCGCGTAACCGCGCTCGTTGAGTTCCTTTAGTGCCTTGATCGAAGTCTCGAACACGCCATCACCGCGTTGCTCGTCGACGTTTTCCTGGCTGTAACACGGCAGCGATGCGACCGCCTCTATGCCGTTGCGGGCAAGGAATTCGCCAACCCATTCATAGCCGGGCTCTTCCATGATGGTCGGGTTGAGCCGGTCCATCACATGCAGGCCGCAACCAATCGCTTCCTCAACCAGCCAGCGGAAATGCGGATTCATCTCCGGCGAGCCGCCGGTCAGGTCCAGTGTCTTCGCGCCGATACGCTCAGCAACCTGCAATGCCAAGCGCATGGTTTCCTGGTCCATCATTTCGGTACGCCGGGGGCCAGCGTTGACATGACAGTGGATACAACTGAGGTTGCAAAGATAGCCGAGATTGAGTTGCAGAGTGGTGACCTTCCCGCGTGTTATTACAGGAAAGTCGCTGTCTTGGAGTAAGGGCCAGGTATCGCGCATGGAAAAGTCTACGAAGTCGAAGTGAAGGTGGATTCGCGCCGCATTGGCTGTAGCAGCAATGCAGGCACGGTTTGAGCACGCGGGTCACGAAACGCGGTCAGCCCGATTTGCATGTCGGCGTGACCATCGCGCGGTTGCGCGGTGTAGCTGGCGAAAAGCCGATCCCAGACGCTGAGGATGTTGCCGTAGTTGCTGTCGGTTTCGTCGCGATGAATCGAGTGATGGACGCGGTGCCAGTCCGGCGTGACGAACAGCGTGCGCACCCAGCCATCGCAGCGCGGCGAGAGCGCGATATTGGAATGCGTCAGCAGCGCGAACGCCGCCAGTGATACTTCATAAATAATAATCGCCAACGGAGCAATGCCGAGCAGTGCTATCAACAGCATCTTGTAACCCAGCGACAGCAAAATTTCCGCGGGATGAAAGCGCAATCCGAGGCTGACGTCGAACGCGATGTCGCTGTGGTGTACGCGGTGAATCGGCCACAGCACATGGACTTGGTGGAACCAGCGATGCTGCCAGTAGATCGCAAGATCGAGCATGACCAAGCTGATGATGATTTCCAGTGATAGCGGCCAATTCAGACGATTGAGAAAGCCCCAGCCGTGTTGCTCCACCACGAACGCGACTCCCACGGTCGTTACCGGCAACAGCAAGTAGACGACGCCAGTCGAAATTGCTGTCATCGCGACATTGCGAACTGATCGCAACCATCCCGTTGCCATGGCTCGACGCGGTCGCCAGCGCTGACCAGCCAGCAGCGAGAGAAACAGAACGCCAACGAGAACGCCGCGCACCAGGCCAGGATGATCGACCAGCAGCACATCAAGTGCCACGATCACGTCGATGTCTCGGCATGAAAAAGCAGTTGTTCAAGGAAGGCGAGCAGCGACGCCTGTTGTTGGGTCGGGTCCGCCACACATGCCAGTGCGCTGGCTACGGGCTGGATATCGTCGGCGCGATCAAGATCGCGCAAGGTCCCGAGGGTGAGCCAGTCGCCATGCCGATCCATCGCGGAACGGAAGGCGGAAGCGGTGTCTGCCGTGCTGTATTCGGGTTCGAGCCACGCTGCGCTCGGGAGTTCGACGTTGCCGCCGAACAACCAGAACCCGCCATCGTCGGCATGACCGATCACCAGTCGCGCATCGCTTGCATCCAGCCAATCAGCAGCGGCTTCCACCGCGGACGCAGGCAATTGCGGGCTGTCCGCACCGATCAGGATGGCGGCGTGATGGTCGCGCCGAAGCTGGTTGTAAACCTGCGCCAAGCGTTCGCCCAGGCCACCAGAACCCTGCGCAATCGTTGGCAGTCCGGTCCAGCGCTCTTCATGCACTGCCGCGGCCTCTGCCAAGGCCCAGTACGCTTCCATGCTGCAATGGGTCATGGCGCGCGCGATCACCGAGCGAGTGGCCTCGGCGGAGTGTTCGAACAATTCCGTAGCCTGTTGCTGACCAATCGCCGCCCACATCCGCGTCTTTACCGGCGACAACGCCGGCGTCTTGACGAAGATGCCCAGTCCGCAACGCTTCAACGTGCGTCTCCACGCGAGAACGCCCGCGCCTGTGTCCAAGTCAGTGCCAGATGCTGGCGCGTCGTTTTCCACCAACCTCGCTGCGCATATTTGCGGGCGCTGGTATGGATGAAGGCACCGACCGACCTGATCGGGAAGTTTGAGCGACGCGCCGTCCACACGAGGGCGTGATCTTCAGCACTCGGCAAGCGCTCGTTGAAACCGGTCAAGGCATCGAAAACTCGACGCGGCATCACGAAACCCTGGTCGCCGAATGGCAAGCCAAACACCCGTGCGCGCCACCACGTACCGAACGTATTGATTACAGTAAGTCCGGGACCGTCACCGAGAAAGCGCAAGTCGAAGTAACCGATCGCGTCACAATCTTTTGCGATGAATCGCGACAGTGCCGCGATGGAACGAGGCGTCACCCGCGAATCAGCGTGCAGGAACCACAACCAGGCCCCTGTGCTCGCTGCTGCGCCGGCATTCAACTGGCACGCCCTGCCCGCGACGCTGCGAATTTCACGCACGTTCGTTGGCAACGTCACCATAAGCGCATCGTCCTGCTCGGTTCTGACCAGAATGAGTTCACGCGCCGAAATCGATTGCAGTTGCGGCAGAAGTCCCTGCCATGCGGTGTCGCCCGGCCCAGCAGGAATCACGATGGATAGGCGATCCAGCATATGCTTAGCAGCAGGCACCGGCGACCGGCGCCACGGCAGCGACCGGCGCGCAGTCGAACAGCCCGTAGTGCTTATTCTTGTTCCCAACAAGGTCGAAGTGCTGCGCAAAGCGTGACTGCGCGAGCATGTCGAAGGTATTACCGCATACCAACATCGGGCGATCGGTTTCGAATCTGTGGTGGTCGTCGAGCACAAAGGCATGCGGCAAGCCTTCAATGCCGCCGCGATAGGTGGCTACTTGGCCATACTCTTCGCAGCGATCTTCCAGCACCATCTTGAACGCGCGTATCGTTATGGAACGAAACGAGACCATTCCGATTTTCGCTTCGATTTGTGGATCAAGCAGAGGAATCGGCGCTTGGCTGACCACGCGCATATCGGCGCAACCGAGCTTCTCCATCAGGCGACGAAAGTCTTCCGTGTAGAGCGCGCCGGAAAGACACTCGCCAAGTAGTACCGGGTCGCTGCGCAGCGCAGCGGGAATTCGGCGATCGGAGAACACGTCGGAGAAATACAACTCGCCGCCGGGTTTCAGCACACGAAAGATTTCGGCGAACACCTGATTCTTCTGTGGCGAAAGATTCAACACGCAGTTCGACACGACCACGTCGACGCTGGCGTCGGCGATACCGCAAGCGTGCAACTGTTCGATGCAGCCGTGCACGAAGGAAACATTTGAAGCCGAGTGGCCGAAACGCGCGGCATGCCAAGCCTGATGGCGTTTCGCGATTTCCAGTTGTTCTTCGGTCATGTCGATGCCGATCACGCGGCCGCTCTCTCCGACCATACGCGACAGCAGGTAGACATCACGACCGCTGCCGCAACCAAGGTCGAGGACAATCTTGCCGTCGAGTGCCGGCGGGATCGGCGAGCCGCAGCCGTAGAAACGCTCGACCACTTCAGGATGGATCTCTGCAAGCATTACTCGCAGCCATTCCGGCATCGCTTCCAGCGGACAACAGGCACCGGTCTTGAGGTCGTTGCTCGATCGCAGCACGTCGCCGTAGTAATGGCGAACGTCGTCGTGGGTGGTCATCAGATTCATGCGTACTCCAAAGTATTCATCGTCGCGACCACGCGTAATCGCCGTGGTGTCCGGCCCGCGTACTTGTCGTTCAATCGCCAGTCGTAGTCGGTATACGAAATTGGCATGGTGTCGGATTCGAGCATGCTTTTCGCGTCGCCATCCAGCTGCAGCGCATCGGCATAGCCTGCGAGGAACTTGCGAACACTACCGGCGTGCTTGTCGAAGTCTTCCGCATACCAGTCGAAAATCTTCGAGACCTGCATTCCTTCGCCAGACGCGTAACGATTACGCGTTCGATCGCGCAGGAAACGACGCGTCTGGTCGTCGAGTTGCGCCGTCAAGCGGCTACCCACGAACGCTTCCGGTCGCAGGGCGGGACAGCCAATCGACGCGCAGTTGATCGCGAAATGGATACGCGGCTCGGCGTAACCGGGCGCGCCGCGAAGCATTGTGTGTTCGATTTCGTCAAGGCTGCGTTGTTCGCCAAGCAAGGTGATGACGTCTTTTTTCCAAGGCGAGCTGAGCAAGCCACCGAGGTCCTTGATTGACTTGAGATCGGGATAGCGAATCAGAATCAACTCCACCGTCGCGGCGTTGTAGACGTTGATCAGGAATGCATCGCGATCAGGCTTGTTCCAACCGTCATAAGCCGAACGAGAAACCTTGCTGGCACTTGCGACATATGCCTTGAGTGCATCGCGATCCTTGGCGAAGCCGGCGTAATCAGTCGCGCTGGCAGTGCCATCCTTGCTCCAGCTGACATGGGCCGCGAGCAAGCTGTCCCATTGAGCGTGATCGAGTTCGAAATTGTCCTGCGCCGAGACCTGGCTTGCCAGTAGCGCGAACAAAATGCACATTATCCAATGCATCGTTCAACCCCTCCGCCAGGTGAAGAACTTTTCCGCAATCCGAAGCAATTGCTCAGGTGCATGTGCGCGCTTCCAGTTGCCGGCCACGTATTTGTTCGCCTCGCTCATGGTCGGATAGGTGTGGATTGTGCCAAGAATCCTGTTGAGGCCAAGACCGTGTCTCATCGCCAGCACGAATTCCGCGAGCAGGTCGGCCGAGTGATTGCCGACGATCAGCGCGCCTAGGATTTCGTCCTTGCCTGGCTTGGTCAGCACCTTGACGAAACCATTGTCGGCCGAATCGGCAATCGCGCGATCAAGGTCGTCCAGTTGATAGCGCGTAACTTCCACTTCAATACCACGTTCTTTTGCTTCGTCTTCCGAAAGCCCAACGCGTGCCACTTCCGGCTCAGTGAAGGTCGCCCAAGGGATCACGCGATAGTCGACGTTGAAACTCCAGAACGGGGCAATCAGTGCATTGATCGACGCGTACCAGGCTTGGTGCCCAGCAACGTGGGTGAACTGGTATGGGCCGACCGCGTCGCCAGCGACAAGGATATTTGGAAAATTGGTTTGCAGCATCTTGTTGGCTTGCACGGTTCCGCGATCGGTCAGCTCGACGCCAAGTTCCTTGAGCCCGAACCCTTCCACATTCGCCTTGCGACCAAGCGCCAGCAGCAAGCGATCAAACGGAAGTGAAATTTCCTTGCCATCTTGCTCGCAAATCAAATGACCGCCTCCGCCACCGGCTTCTACGCGCAACGCCTTGCATTGCGTCATCACTTTAATGCCGTCGGTGTCAAACGCTTTCTGCACTTCCGCCGCAGCATCAGCATCTTCGCGTGGCATCAGGCGCGGCGCCATTTCTACCTGGGTCACCTTGCTGCCCAGCCGTGCGAAAGCTTGGCTCATTTCGCAGCCGATCGGGCCACCGCCAAGCACAACCAGTCGCTTCGGTAAGACGGTCAAGTCCCACAGGTTGTCCGACGTGAGGTAATCGACGGTGTCGACACCTTCTATCTTCGGCACCAATGGTCCCGCGCCCGTCGCGATAATGATGCTGCGGGCACTGATTCGCTTTGTGCCGACGGTGACCTCCCAAGGTGACACAAGCTTTGCCTCACCCTTGATGACGTTTACGCCAAGCCCGTTGTAGCGCTCGACGGAGTCATGCGGCGCCACCTTTTTGATCACTTCGTGGACGCGCTTCATCACCTGCACGAAATCAATTTCCGTTTCGACTTTCGCAATGCCAAACTTCTCGGCGTGACGCGCTTCGGCGGCGAGTCGCGCAGTGCGCAGCAGTGCCTTGGATGGAACGCAACCGGTATTCAGGCAATCGCCACCCATCTTGTCGCGCTCGATCAACGCAACCTTTGCTCGACCCGTCGCAGCGATGTACGCGGAGACCAGACCCGCCGAACCGGCGCCAATCACGATCAGATTGAAGTCGAATTTTCCGGGGCGCTTATGACTTTTGTAGATTTCCGCATTCCGCATCGTATGCATGACGATCTTGACGATTGCCACGAGTAGCAGAATGATCAGTACGGCGAGCGTCCATGTGGCGTACGAGTTGGGCATGTTCGCTCCGGTGGAGACTTCAGATAAACCAGTCGACAAGCATGCCCGCCAGCGGATGAACGTGACAGGCTCGAGTGATCGTCGCTCATGTCGTAGAGTCCGCTCGGAGCAACAATTAATCACTCGCCGCGACCGCGAAGCGGCAGAGTCAATCCAGCCGCAGACAGTTCAATACTGTGCCAGCGGGAATGTGGCGCATGTGTTCTTCGACTTCCAGCAACACGTCCGCTTCCGCCATGCCTGCGAGCATGCCTGAGCCTTGCCGAGTAACTGGCGTCGCCCAAAGACTGCCATCGTCGCGACTCTGAAGCCGCGCACGAAGGAATTCGGTTCGGTCGTGACGTTTCTCCCAGTCGCGGTCAATACACACGCGCAGAGTATTTGTTTGTTCGCTGACTACAACGCCTTCCATCCTGGCCAGCGCAGGAGCGACGAGTGCGGCCAGTGTGGCCAAGCTCGACACAGGATTGCCCGGAAGGCCGATCATCATCGCGTTATCAACTTCACCACACAACAACGGCATGCCAGGCCGCATCTTCACTTTCCAGAAATGCACGGTACCGATTTCGATTAGGAGGTTCGGCAGGAAGTCAGCCTCACCAGCAGACACGCCGCCGCTGCTGATGACGATATCGGCAACCGATGCCGCGGCCTTGAGGCTCGCCCGTAGCGAGTCCTCGTTGTCGCGCACGTGCAGGAAACGAAGCTCGCTGTCATTGATTTCCATGCGCGATGCGTGATTGGATGCGAGTGTGTCCGGCACTATCATTTCTGCGCCCAATCGCAACAGTTGGCTGGCCAGCGAATAGCCGTTGCTGTTGTAGATATGCCCCGCCAACAACACCTTACCAGGAGCGATCAGCTCATTGCCCGTCGTCAGCAAGGCGACTCGCGGTCTTCTGATCACGTTGACCCGCGCCATCCCAAGACTTGCCAGTAGCCCAAGACGCGCCGGATTGATGCGCGTGCCGGCTGCAAACGCTAGTGCACCGGACGCGAGGTCTTCACCGGCTGATCGAACGTTCGCGCCAGGCGTTTCGGCTGCGTTGATCCACACACGGTCACCGTCGACCTCAACGTTTTCCTTGATGACGACCGTGTCGGCACCGATTGGTATCGCGGCGCCCGTGGTGATGCGCACGCATTCGCCTTCGCCAACGGTGAATGCCCCGGCGCTACCAGCCAGGCGCGTTCCCACTAGGCGAAATTTGCGTCGGCCGGTGGTCGGAATAGCCTCGCCACGAATGGCGAAACCATCCATCGCCGAGTTGGCAAACGGCGGCAAGGCGATTGGTGCGATGATGTCCGCGGCGATGACGCGGTTGATTGCGCAAGCGAGTTCGACCGACTCGCTTGCGAGCGGTCGTGCTTGCGCAAGGCTTACAAGGCGTGCGCGTGCGTCGGCGACGGATAACATGGTTGGAATCGCGCGCTCAGTCATCGTCAATGGTTTGCCACGCCAGAAATTGGGAATCGCTGTTGAGATTTGCGAAGTTGTCGCGCTGGTCGTGGAAATCGACCTCGACGACGTCAATCTGATCCTGCCACGACTTCGGCCCCAAAGCCGCCTGCGCCGCTTTTAACGCGTATGGCGCCAAGCCGAGCCGATACAACGCGAACAACGGCTGTCGATACGCGCCATCGTGGGCAACAGCGCAATCGGAATCCCCAATCGCAGAATGCAGTCGTTGCCACAAATCCGATGGCGGGCGCGGACAGTCAACCGGCACGGTAAGCAGCCACGGCGTGGTGATAACCGACAACGCCGTTGCGACACCGGCCAGTGGACCCTCGCCGCTGTCGACAGCGTCGGGCAATGACCTTGCGTACCTCGAATACGTTTCGAGATTGCGATTGGTGAGAATCAACACGTCGAGATCGCGATGTGCGCCATTCAGTGGCTGCATCGCTTCAATGGCCGCAATGACATGCGCGATCAACGGCGTGCCGTGCAGAAGATGCTGACCCTTGTCGACTCGACCGAGTCGCCGCCCCTGCCCGCCAGCGAGTATCGCCACCGTGACCGAAGCATCGCTCATTGCCCGCGATTCGCTCAGCGCTTGCCGCGCTTGGCGTTTCGGATCAGGCGTTGCCGACTGCGCTTCTGCCCTTCGGTGAGCACGTTTTTCTTGTCGGCGTAGGGGTTCTCGCCATCGCGAAAGATGATGCGTACCGGCGTTCCTTCGAGCTTGAAGCGCTTGCGGAAATAGTTTTCCAGGTAGCGTCGATAGGAATCGGCCAAGTGTGCGGTGCGACTGCCGTGCATGATGATGGTCGGCGGATTGGAACCGCCCGGATGCGCATAGCGCAGCTTGGGCGCGTGACCGCGAACCAGTGGCGGCTGATATGCCTCGATTGCCACTTCCAGGCTCTTGGTCAATTCGGACGATGTCAATTTGCGATGGGCGGCCGCATGGGCGCGATTGACAGCTTTCATCAATTCGCCGATGCCGCTGCCGTGCAATGCGGAAATGGTCACGCGCGGTGCCCAGCTGACGAACTCGAGCTTGCGTTCCAGCGATTTCTTGCACTGGTCCCGGTCGTAGGTCTGCAAGCCATCCCATTTGTTGACCGCGACTACCAAGGCGCGACCAGCGTCCAGCACATGGCCAATCAAACCGGAGTCCTGGTCGGTAACACCCTCGTTCGCGTCGAGCAGTATCACAACGACGTTGGCTGCTTCGATGGATTGCAGCGTCTTGATGACGCTGAATTTCTCGATGACGTCTTCAACCTTCGAACGTCGCCGCACCCCGGCGGTGTCGATCAACGTGTACTGCTTGCCGTCGCGCTTCATCGGAACGCGGATGGAGTCGCGCGTGGTTCCGGCAACGTCGGATACGATCAAGCGATCCTCGCCGATTAGGCGATTGACCAGGGTCGATTTACCGACATTGGGACGCCCGACGATGGCGACACGCATGCCGTCATTTTCGAAATCGGGTTCCGGCTCGGATTCCGGCAACAGCTTGTCCAGCGCCGCGTACAACTGCGGCATGCCACGGCCATGTGAAGCCGCCATCGGCAACGTTTCGGTAAATCCGAATCGGGCGAATTCGGCGACAGCGCCCAACTCATCCAGCCCATCGACCTTGTTGACAGCAAACAGCAGGGGGCGCGCGGTACGCCGCAAGCGCGCAAGAATTGCTTCGTCGCTAGGCAGCAACCCCTGACGTGCGTCGACGACGAAAATCACCACATCGGCTTCGCCTATCGCCATTTCAACTTGGCGCGTAGTCAGTCCTGCCAAGCCCTCATCGGTGTCTGCTATGCCGCCGGTATCGACGACAACGAATGGCTTGGACGATTGCCGGCAAAAACCGTAGTGGCGATCACGTGTTACGCCGGGCTGGTCGTGGACCAGCGCGTCGCGGCTGCGCGTGAGCACATTGAAGATTGTCGACTTGCCGACATTGGGACGCCCTACGAGGGCGACGACAGGCAACATCGGCGCTGCGGCGTATCAGGGCGATGCGCGGTAAGCGGCGAGCTTGCCTGCGACATCTTCCACGTAGACAACGCCATCCACCGAAATCGGTGCACCTTCGATGGCCTTGCGGCTCAGGCGATCGCGGGCGACCAAGGCACCCGTGTCCATGCTCAGCCAGTGCAGGTAGCCATCCAGATCACCTACAACGACACTGTTGCCGACGATTGCAGGCGCACTCAACCAGCGATGAGCCAGCTGATCCTGCTTCCACAAATTGGCGCCGCTCTGGCGATTAAATGCCCAGACCGTGCCATCAGCGTCGCTGACGACGACGGAGGTCGCATTGACGTCAACGCCGGAGTAACTGGAAAGATCACGCTGCCAGGAAATGCGGCCACTGTCCGCAGATAGCGCGGCGATCTGTCCGCGATAGCTCGCAACGAACAAGTCGTTGCCATCCAGCACCATGCGGCCGTCCGCATCGGCAATACGTTCGACCTCGGTGCGGCCTTCACCCAAAGACAACGGAGTCGCCCATGCCGGGCTGCCATCGGCAAGATTGACGGCGACCACGCGACCATTGTCGTATCCGACGAAGACAACGCCACTGCCGATGAGTGGCGACGAGTTGCCACGCTGGCTGAGCGTGGGAACGGATTCTTCGTAGACCCAGCGTCGATTGCCGTTCGCGCTATCGAATGCCTGTAATCGTCCGTCTTGGGTGCGGACCACGACGGTGCCATCGCCGATCGCCGGTGCACAGATGATTTCCGCGCCAAGCTGTGCTTCCCATCGCACGCTTCCGTCGCTCGATGAAAGCGCCTGCAGTTGTCCATCCAGACCACCGACGACGACAAGGTCGCCATCGACCGCCGGTCCACCGGACCAGCGCACACTGTTGCCTCCACGACCAAACCACCCGGTTCGCTTGCCGGACTTTTCGCTCCAGACCTTGCTGCCGCTACCGGCGTCCAGCGCACTGATCCGGCCATCAACACCAGCGGCGTAAACACGACCAGCCGACACGGCCGGCACCATCCGTGCGCCGGACTTGCCAGAACCGTCGCCGATACCAGTAGACCAGATTCGTTGCACGTTCAAGGTCGGGGTGAATTCGACCAACTCGGCGGGCGGCGCCACGTTGTCTTTCTTGCCCAGATTCTTGATCCAGTTGCAGCCAGACATGCCCAGCGTCGCTGCGAATAGCGTCAACGCCAAGGTGGTGCGGGCAATCGTCGAATTCATCATGAGTCTTTCTTCTCCGCCGTCGTGGACGGGGTGGTGGGCGACGCGGGCGCGGCTGTAGCCGCGGCTGCCGCAGGAGCCGGGATGCGGTCGAGCTTCATCTGGATCAGCGCATGACTGGGCGCGCGTGGATCGACATTCGCCAAGGCATCCTGGTACGCCGCTCGCGCCTCGTCGGCGCGTTCGAGTTTATACAAAGCGTCGCCGCGCAGGTCAGCGACCAAGCCGGCGTAGATGCCTTTCGCCATCGAGTCGAGTTGCTTCAGAGCGTCGTCCGCTTTGCCGCGTGCCATCGTTATCCGCGCCTGTCGCAAAGCGATCAGTTGCTTGAGTTCGGCCGCTTCGACGTGCCCTTCCGCCCAAGCCAACGCCTTGTCGGCAGCGTCGAGGTCATTCTTCGCGACCGCGCGCTCAGCAACGCCAAGGGCGGCGAGGACGCTGTAAGTGGATTTCGGAAAGTTCTGCTGCATCGCCGCAGCGATGGCGTCGGCATCGGAAATCTTCTCGGCCTCGACCGCCTTGGTTATCGCACCGAACTGTAGCGCCGCCTCGGCCTGCTGGCCGATCTGGTAGCTTTGCCAGTAGCGCCATCCGAACAGGGCAGCCAATCCAAGTGCCACGCCAACGATGATCGCCATCGAGTTTTCGCGCAGCCATTTACGGACGAGTTCGCCCTGTTCGTGTTCGTCAAGATCGTCAAAAGCCATCGTCGGTTTCCGGCGCAGATTGCAAGGGATTTCAGGTCACGCTTAGCCCGCTAGCCTAGCAGGATTGGCCTTGCTTAGGCGGCGGAAATCTCGGTTGGGGATGGCCGGACTTGCGCCGGCCAAGGCTACTGATCGACGCGAGCGACCGTGGTCTCGTCGCCGAAAAGGCGAAGGTGCGCGACGTTGCCGCGGCTGAGCGTTGCGAGGTCGACGGCATCGCCGTCAACGACGAGGCGCGCTCCCTCGACATTGCCGATTCGAATGGTTAGCGCCGTGTCACCGTCGTAGCTGCGCTCGGTCCCGGCCGGCAACACGCCGTATTCGACGCGGCTGCCATCGGGCTTGAGAACTTCGACCCAACATGGCTGGCTGGTCGACAAGACAACCCGATTCGCCGCCATCACAACGGGCGGAGCCGCCGCTTCTGAAGTCGACATGTCGCCGAATGGAGCCAGCGATGCTTTCACTGGCTCAGTGGATTCCACGGCCGAGGGCGCGTATGTCAGCGCGATCGGTGACGTCACCTCGGCGGGTGGCAATTTCTCGCGCGCTCTCGCATCGGTCCGGCCTTTCGCCGCGTCGGAAAGCGCGACCTGTGTCGCGCGGTCCAACGGCGTCGTGCTCACCAACTGATGCTCGATGCTGCCGTGGGTCATCGCCAACCACACCGTCGGGCCGACGATCAGGCCGGTCAGAATCAAATAGGTCGCGCTGACCGACCAGCGGTCAAGCAGATAGCGTGACTTGGGAATCGTGCCGGTCGCAACCAGCGGTACCGGTCGAGTGAAATCACGAACCACATCGTGGATCACGTCCGCAGGCAGGCCAACCAGGCGCGCATAGCTAAGCAGGTAGCCGCGCAGGAACACGCTGTCTTCCGTCGAGCGGAGGGTGTCATCCTCCATGCCAGTGACGATTCGCTGCGACAGTTTCAGCCTTGCAG
>JAYUYW010000178.1:0-5508 GCA_043752325.1 Rhodanobacteraceae bacterium
GGCGGCCAGGAGTCGACGTTGCTCAGCATGATGACGCCGTTGCTGCACCACGGCTGCTTGCTGCTCGGCATTCCCTACACCGAGCCCTCGCTCAGCACGACGTCCAGCGGCGGAACGCCTTACGGCGCGAGCCATGTTGGCGGCGCGAACAACGAGCGCGTGTTGAGCGATGACGAGAAGACCTTGGCGCGGGCGTTGGGTCGACGTGTGGCGAATCTGGTCGCGCAACTGGAACGCGGCAAGTGAGCGCGATTCGACTTGGCAAGATGGCGTGGGCGTTGCTGGTGCTGCTGCAAATGGCTTGGTATCTGTGGCTGGCGCCGCCGGTGAACGGTCAGGGCGGGCTGGCGCTGGCGCTTGCACTGCCCGCGCTGTTGTTACCGTTACTCGCGTTTCGACGTGGTCCACGTCGTATGTTGCTTTGGGTTGGTATCGCGAGCCTTTTCTACTTTGCGCACGGTGTGGTCGCTGCTTATTCGGAGCCGAGTGTGCGGTTGCCTGCATTGATCGAGGTGGCGTTGTGCGTGTTGTTGATTGGTGTGTTGTGGGCGGTGGTGCGAGAAGATCGTAGCCAGCGCGTGTAACGGGTTGCCGCGTATAGGCGGCGCTTCCAAATCGATCTGACCGACCATCGCAGAATCTGGGACCCGAAAACCACCAGCCACTGATTCGAGCCGAAGGCGAACGTCAATCGCCACTTACCCGCATCCCATTCACATCAAGCTGTGGCAGTCACTAAGAAGCTGGCTTCAACGCGTGGATGCTGCAACTGCCGGCAATGCCATCCAGTGACGCCAGTGCCGGAACCAATGTGGGAAAAACAGGAAATCCGCGTCAGTCCCGCACGATCAATCAGTTGGGGTCAGCGTCGCTCGATGACTGTTCCGACGCAGCGTCGTCCGACGACTTCGCATCTTCGCTCGTCGTTGATTGGCCGCTCGTTGCGTAGCCCACGGGTTCCCCACCAATTGCCCCATCCGGTTCATCCTCGTCCATCGGATCGATTCGAACCAGGCCAATCAAGGCTTCATCCTTGGGCAGACGGATCAAAGTGACGCCCTGCGTGTTCCGTCCGACTTTGGCCACTTCGGCGGCGCGGGTGCGCACCAGGGTGCCCTGGTTGGAAATCAACATCAGACCGTCGTCTTCGCCGACCTGCACGGCGCCGACCAGCGCGCCATTTCGATCCGAGCACTGGATGCCGATGACGCCTTGGATGCCGCGGCCCTTCTTTGGATAATCGTCGACCGGGGTGCGCTTGCCGTAGCCGCGCTGGGTGGCAGTGAGAATGTCGCCTTCGCCATCAACAATGATGAGGCTGACCACTTCGGCGTTGTCGGCGAGGCGAATGCCGCGCACGCCCATCGAGTTGCGACCGGTCGCACGCACCGTGCTTTCGTCAAATCGCACGGTTTTGCCATTCGACGCAAACAGCATCACGTCGCGATCACCATCGGTGATCAACACGTCGACCAGTGCATCGTCGTCGTCGAGATTGATCGCGATCTTGCCCTTGGCGAGCTGGTATTCGAATTCGGCGAGTGGGGTTTTCTTGACAGTGCCCTTGCGCGTTGCGAAGAGCACGAAACGATCGGGCGAATAATCGGCGACTGGCTGGATCGCCTGCACCTTCTCGCCTTCCTGCAATGGCAGCAGATTGACGATCGGCTTGCCGCGCGCGTTCGGGCCGGCATCGGGTAACTGATACACCTTGAGCCAGTAAACGCGACCGGAACTGGTGAAGGTCAGCAGCGTGTCGTGGGTGTTCGCAATCCACAGCCGATCGACGAAATCCTCGTCCTTCAGCGACGACGCCGAGCGGCCCTTTCCACCGCGCTTCTGCGCGCGATACGTGGTCACCGGCTGACGCTTGGCGTAGCCAGTGTGCGACATCGTCACGACCACGTCTTCGGGCTCGATCAGGTCGAGGATGTTGATGTCGTCCTGACTGATCTGGATGACTGTACGACGCGCGTCGCCGTATTGCTCGCGGATCGCGACCAGTTCGTCGCGGATCACCTGCAACAGGCGCTCGGGCTTCTCGAGGATCTCGATCAAGTTCTCGATCGAGATCAGGAGTGCCTTGTATTCATCGGTGAGTTTTTCCTGCTCCAGCCCGGTCAGGCGGTTCAGACGCATTTCGAGAATCTGCTGCGCCTGGATTTCCGACAACTGGTAACCGTTGTCGCGCAGGCCTACGTTAGCTGCAAGCGTTTCCGGCTTGGACGCTTCCGAACCAGCCGCTGCGAGCAGCGCACGAACCATGCCCGGTTCCCAGCGCCGAGCCAACATGCGCTCGCGTGCTTCTTCGCTCGAAGCCGACGTCTTGATCAGCTCGATCATCTCGTCGATGTTGGCCAGCGCGACGGTCAGGCCTTCGAGCACGTGGGCGCGATCGCGCGCCTTGCGCAGGTCAAAAATAGTGCGACGGGTCACGACTTCGCGGCGATGCCGAATGAAGGCATCGATGATCTCGCGCAGGCTGAGCGTGCGCGGGCGGCCATCGATCAGCGCGACCATGTTGATGCCGAACGTCACCTGCATCTGGGTTTGCTGATACAGGTTGTTGAGCAGCACATCGGCCATCGTGTCCTTGCGAACTTCGATGACGATACGCATGCCGTCCTTGTCGGACTCGTCGCGCAGTTCCGAAATGCCCTCGATCTTCTTCTGCTTGTGCAGGTCGGCAATCGCCTCAATCAGACGCTTCTTGTTTACCTGGTACGGCAGCTCGGTGACGATGATCGTCTCGCGACCGTTGTTTTCCAGCTCGATGTCGGCTCTGGCGCGAACCAGGATCCGACCGCGACCCGTTCGATAGGCCTCGACGATACCGGCCGAGCCATTGATGATTCCCGAAGTCGGGAAATCCGGGCCAGGCACGATCGCCAGCAACTCGTCAAACGAGAGTTCGGGGTTGTCGACGACTGCGATGCAGGCGGTGACGATTTCCGTGAGGTTGTGCGGCGGTACATTTGTGGCCATGCCAACCGCGATGCCGGCTGAGCCATTGATCAGCAGGTTCGGAACCCGCGTCGGCATCACCTTGGGCTCATATTCCTTCTCATCGTAGTTGGGCTGGAAGTCGACGGTATCCTTGTCAAGATCGGCCAGCACTTCCGAGGCGAGGCGGTCCAGTCGGCACTCGGTGTAGCGCATCGCCGCGGCACTGTCGCCATCGACCGAACCGAAGTTGCCTTGGCCATCGACCAGCGGGTAGCGCAACGAGAAACTTTGAGCCATGCGCACCAGCGCGTCATAGACGGATTGGTCGCCATGCGGATGGTATTTACCGATGACGTCGCCGACCACGCGGGCGCACTTGATGTGCGAGCGATTCCAGACGTTGTTGAGCTCCTGCATCGCGAACAGCACGCGGCGATGGACCGGTTTAAGGCCGTCGCGGACATCGGGCAGGGCACGCCCGACGATCACGCTCATGGCGTAGTCGAGGTAGCTCTGGCGGACCTCGTCTTCGATGTTGACGCGAATGATTTCTTTGGCCAGATCAGCCATGCTGGGGGTCTTCCGTAATCATTGAAAGTGGCGCGTTGTCGGCGCGTCGCGACTTGCTCGAAAACGCCGCGCAAAGGCCGGCAATTCTAGCACAGGCACCCCGCATTCGCGGGAAAAATGCCCGAGTTTCAACGACGTGCGCCAGCGCTGGGCGGACGCGAATCGGCTGGTCAGGGTGTCAGCGCGGGAAGCTCGGCAAGAGTCCAGGCGACGCCGTCCATACCCTCGCTATCGAGCGACACCAAGCGGTAGCTGAGCTTCGGATCATGGTCGTTCACGTAACCTTCAAAGCCGCGCTTCATCGGCAGTGAAAGGCTCAATGGCTGCATCGGTTTGCCGACGAACGAAAAGAGGGCATAGCCAACGATGCGGCGATCGGGGTCGATCACGGCAATCGGCCCGCGCGTGCGGAGGGCGCGGACGCCAACCTCAACGACACCTTCAAAATGTGCGCCACTTCGAGCATCGCGCGCATCGGTCACTGCCGTGGTCTTCTGCACCTCCACGCTGATGTCGATCGGTTCGGGCAGCGGCTCCGCGAGCAGGAAAGCACCCAATTTCCCAGTGCCCGCAAAGCGAAACGGACCCAAATGACCCTCCCGCAGCAATCGGTAGGAAAGAACTCGCTGTGCCAAGGTGGCAGCGTCGTCGTCCGCGAACAAGCGGTCGTCAAACAGGTCCGACATCGCCGCCGCTGCTGCCGTCTGGTTGGTGCGATAAACCGCAGCACCCCAGCCCGCGCCATATTCGTGGAACGGCAGCATCGCGATCGGCAGCACACAGGCGAAAATCAAAAGACCGATGCGCAGCAATCTGCGCCTGGAATCTGCAAGCGACAGCAACATCAAACCGACGCCCATCCAGAACAAACACGCCCACACCAAATAGCGATCGGCGAACACCTGATCGGGATACTTATCCAGGTAGGCAAGGCGGCCAACGCCGATGAGACAGGCCGTCGCTGCTGCGAACATCATCAAAGCAATGGCAATCGTTCGTGTCGAAGTCATTGGTCCGCGTCGGAAAGCCTTGGCGATCACGCTGGTGGCTACCGCAATCAACCCGGCTATCCCGATCAGTGCGGCGCCACCGGCGCTCCAACTGATATGGAGCAGGCTTTGCAGGAAGTTCGCCGAGTTCTTCATTGCCAACCCCAGCGGTGTGGAGAGGACAATTCCGTGGGTCTGCGGATCGGCGAAGCCCAGCCAGCCCGTGATCCAAGGCGAAGCCAACCAGCGCGCGGCAACAATCACCGAGTCGATCGGACGGAAGTCGAGCGATGCACGCACGCCGCCGTCGCCGGAGAGGACAAACAGATAGAGACCCGCGCACAGCGCCGCCACCGCGAGGATGATCGAGATGTGACGCCAGCGCGCGCCCAACAGCCAGGCGAGCACCGCAAAGGTCGGAAAGAGCGTGACGCCTGCTGCGAAGCAAAACGTCGCAAGCACACACGCCATTGTTGCGCCCACCATCCAGCCTGCACGACCGTCGGCTGCGCTGCGCCTTACCATCAGCGCGCCAGCAAGTACACACAGGATCACAAAGTAGATGCTGATCGACTCGTTGCCATGAAGCAGCATGCGTGCATTGCCGAGCCAGAAAATGCCAGCGAACGCGAACAGCACGCCAGCCGCACGCACCGGCGCGTTGAAACCTGGCTCGCGCCAGGACGTAGCCGCGACGACGCACGCAACCAGCGTCGCGCAAAGTGCTCCGAAGCTGAGTTGCAGATACTGGTTGGCCGCGAACGCGTGGATTTCAATGACGCGCAGCAACGCAGGGATGATCGGGCGATGGCCGTTCTCAAGCACCATCACGTTGTCGGGAAACGGCATGCCGAGGGTTGAGGTGTAAGAGCGAAACTGATCGTATGCAAGCTGGGTCCACCCAAAGTTTGCGATGGTCAGCAGCGAGGAAACGGCGTACCAAAGACCTGCAGTAATCAGCCACCCGACCAGCAGAACGCGCACTACTCGAGCAGTGAGCGAA
>JAYUYW010000179.1:0-5507 GCA_043752325.1 Rhodanobacteraceae bacterium
ATGCTGGCCGGCCGTTTCGTTTCCGAACACGACTACGACATCGGATCTCGCATTGCCGACACGCTGTGCGGCGGCGTCATCGAGCGTGGTTCGCTGGTCGACGAAGACTGGCTGATCGCACTGGAACGCAAACATTTCGTGGAGCTTGCGCAGACCGAGAAGACCCAGGCGCGCATCGAACACACCCTTTCCACCGGCAAGCCGCTGCGTAACTGAGCGACAAGGAAAAACCATGACCAAGCAACTGCAAGACGCCTACATCGTTTCCGCCGTCCGTACGCCGATTGGCAAGGCACCGCGCGGCGTGTTCCGCAACACGCGCCCGGATGACCTGCTCGCCCACGTATTGCGCCACGCCGTCGCGCTGGCTCCCGGCATAGATACCTCGCGCATCGACGACGCGATCATCGGCTGCGCCATGCCCGAAGCCGAGCAAGGCATGAACATCGCCCGCATTGGGGTGCTGCTCGCCGGCCTGCCGAATATCGTTGCCGCGCAAACCATCAACCGCTTCTGCTCATCCGGCGTGCAGGCCATCGCGCTCGCGGCCGACCGTATCCGCACCGGCGATGCCGGCCTGATGCTGGCCGGCGGCACCGAATCGATGAGCATGGTGCCGATGATGGGCAACAAGATCGCGATGAACCCGGCCGCGTTCACCGACGAAAACGTCGCCATCGCCTACGGCATGGGTATCACCGCCGAGAACGTCGCCAAGGAATGGAAAATCAGCCGCAAAGATCAGGATGCGTTCGCCGCGATCAGCCATGACAAGGCACTGGCCGCGATTGCCGCCGGCTATTTCAACGCCGAGACGGTGCCCTTCATGCTCGATGACCACTACCCTAATCTTGCCAACGGCAGCATCAGGACCGACTCGCGAACGATCGACACCGACGAAGGTCCACGCCCCGGCACCACGGCGGAAACCCTCGCAAAGTTGCGACCGGTATTCCGTGCTGGTGGCAGCGTGACCGCAGGCAATTCCTCGCAGATGTCCGATGGCGCAGGCGCCTGCGTGCTCGCCAGCGAAGCGGCTATTAAGGAGTACAACCTGACACCAATCGCGCGTTTCGTGTCATTCGCCGTCGCCGGCGTGCGTCCGGAGGTGATGGGCATTGGCCCGATCGCGGCAATCCCGAAAGCCTTGAAGCTGGCTGGCCTGACCAAGCAGGACATGGACTGGATTGAACTCAACGAAGCCTTCGCCGCGCAGGCGCTGGCCGTGATCCGCGATGTCGATCTCGACGTGAGCAAGATCAATCCGCTCGGCGGCGCAATTGCACTCGGTCATCCGCTGGGTGCGACCGGCGCCGTCCGCGCGGCAACGTTGATTCACGGCCTGCGCCGTACCGGCGGCAAATACGGCATGGTCACCATGTGTATTGGCACCGGCATGGGCGCAGCGGGGATTTTCGAGGCGCTTTGACGCGTCGCGCCGTACCGAACCGCGCCGCTCCAATCTGAAAGCAAATAGCCCGACTCGCGTCGGGCTATTTTTGAAGGGCTCAGCGAGTTGGACTGACGATCAGTCGAAGCCGTTAGCCATGATTTTTTCGGCTACCAAGAATGCCTCGTAGGCATTGATGCGGCCAAAGCCGAGCGAGTAGTTCGGCCAAGCGGTAGAAGGAATTCCGCCACAGGTTTGCGTCGTGCCACCCGTGTTTGCAACTCCTGCCGTCGTCACGGTTGAACGCAGGATGGCTTCGACACGGTGCGGATCGCCCTTCAGGCTCGGATTGACCGACATGATCAGCGCCGCCACACCCGCAACATGCGGGGTAGCCATGCTGGTGCCGTTGAAGCTGCTGTACGACGTGTCGCTACCGTTGGTCGCTGATCGCACGGCGCTGCCCGGAGCGGAAAGATCGGGACGAATGCGGGCGACGCCCGGAACGGGCCCGCGCAAAGAATAGCTGGCAAGCCGATCGCTGCTGTCAGTTGCGCCAACGACAAACGCGGAATCCAGGATCGACGGCTGGTCTATGATCCCGCTGCAACCGCTGCTACCGTTTCCGGCCGCCGCGACAAACAGGATGCCGCCATCGACCAGAGCGTCAATCGCCGCCTTGACTTCGGTGCCTGCGGTGCATTCTTCGGACGCGGGACAGCCCCAGGAATTGCTGATCACGTCAGGCGCGAGGTCAGGCCGCGAATTCTGGCCCGTGAGATCGGTGGGAGCGAGCAACCACTGCGCACATTCGTTGTAACTGGCGGGCCGACCATCACCGACATTCATGTTGCGGCAGCCGATCCATTTGGCTCCGGGCGCCACGCCGATTTGTTCGGTCGTGCCGTTATCGCCGACCATTGTTCCGATGGTGTGCGTGCCATGGCTATTGTCATCGCAGGGAACAAATTGGTCGGGCCCGCAAGAACCACCGGTTTGCGGCGCGTGGATGGCGTCGTGCCAGTTGTAGTTATGGTCGGCCGTACTGGTGGCCGAATTCCATCCCCGATATTTCACCTTGATAGCCGCATGGGTCCAGCGAATACCGGTGTCCTGCCCGGCGATGACGACGCCTTGCCCCGTAAATCCGAGTGCCCAGACATCGGGTGCGCGAACCTTGGTAACGCCGTAAGTGATTGCCTGGATAGCGTCGGGTGAGATTGCTGTCGACGGCTGTTCATCCGCGATCAGCTTTTGGCGAATCGGATTGTTTCCAACAACGCGGGCAACGTCAGTGCGAGTGGCAAGAGCATCAATCTGATCTAGCGTCAATTCGGCCTGGATGGTATTGTTGATCCAGTAGGTGCGATAGGCGACGCCCTGCGCGTCCAGCCATTGGCGGACATCGACCTGCGAGACGTCGGCGGTCGCACGCAGCAGATCGACCAGCGCGGTGCGGCGTTCGATGTAGTTGCCATCTGAACGAAGTAATTGTTTTGGCGCCTGCGCGGACATTGATATCAGCACATCGACCTTGCCGGTCCGCTGCGCCGTGGCGCGAACGCTGGGAACCACGTCGGCTGCAAAGGCCGGGCCGCAAGCGGCGATACCGACAGCGAGGGAAATCTGAAGTGCCAGTCGGCGCGGACGCAACGAAGTCGAAGCCATGGAATCCCCAAGTAGAGAATGTCGGAATACTCACGCCATCCCTACGTCGAGCGAGCGGAGGATACTTCAGTCCAAGACGCGTGACGAGTCGTCTTGATCGGTTAACAGCTGTTTTCACATCAAACTGGACTGCAAACCCACCTGTATCCAACCCAGGTTAATGCCGATGCGCTTCGCGTCCGGGTCCGACCAAGCGTAGGCGATTACCTGCCCTGCGCGGTCGACAATCGACAATTTTAGCAACGGCAATTCGCCATCCTGCACGGTGATGGTTTCGAGCAGCAGTGAATAGCCCGAGGCTTGCCCATCACGGAAATTGACGTTGGTTCGACCACCTTCGCTATCGATGCGCAGATCACGATTCATGTGCCAGTCGCTGCTGTCGGCTTTGGCTTGTGGGCCGGCGCCGTTGATCGCTGCCCAGCCACCGAACCCACGCGCTCGATGTGCGTCCGTGCGGTAGTCGGCTCCAATCGCCTGGTCGGAATAGCTGCGCACCTGCAACGCACTTCCGCTTGTGGTTATTTCCATTGGCAGCAGGCCCGCCAGTTCGCCAAGTGCGGGTGCCAGCGTTGCGCAGCGACTCCGATCCGCGCTCAGCTTCAGCACGCCTGCAGCTTCACGACCGCTGAGTGAGCAGGCGGCCAACTCGGTCCAGTGCTTTAGATCGAAGCTTTCTCCGCTCGCCGGCGCCGCGTCGGCGCGCCGGAACGGTGTCAGCTTCACGCTTCCGTCCGCGCTGCGATCCATGCGCACGGCGAGTTGGAGTTGGAGCGGTTGCGGTGATTCCAGTTGAATCGACCACGCCAGCCAATCGGCTTTGTTGGTCTGGCGAATCGAATAGCGCCAGTGCGCTGAGCCGGACTTGGTGACCTGCGAATGGTTGTCGAAATCACCAATCAGCCGCGTGATCAGGTCTGTCGTTGAGACGGCCGCGCCAGCGGCTTGCGGCTTGCGCTGCGGCGTCTGACAAGATGTCAGAACGACGAGAAAAGTCGAGACAAAAAGAAAGCGCGTCAGATTCATGCCCGCAAGCATAGTCCGACGCGCCGATTTTTTCCGGTTGACCACGCCCCGCGTGATGGACTGGGCAAGTCCGGAGACCTGCTCAGCGCACTCCGCGCAACGTGGTCAGTTCGATCACTGCGTTACGGCAGCAGATTTCGGCACGGTCACCGCAACGAACTGGGTGGTCTCGCCGCGCTGCACCAACAGCATCAAAGATTCGCCGCCCTTAACGTCCTTGACGGCTGAATTGAAGTCGGCAGCTGACTTCACGCTGGCGCGTCCGACCCGCAAAACCACATCACCAGGTTGCAGCGGCGTGCTCTGAGCGGCGACACCGGCGATGCGGGTGACCACGACGCCGCCATCCTTGACACCGATCTGGCTACGTTGTTCCGGGGTAAGGTTGTCGACGAAGATGCCGAGCTTGTTGCCACCCGCTGCGGCGCTGCCGGGCATTGCGGCAATGGCATTGGCGTCGCCAGGTTGCTCCCCGACGGTGATTGGCAGGGTCATGTTCTTGCCATCTCGGAAGATGCCAAGTTGCGCGCTGCTACCGGGCTTGGTCAGGCCAACCATCGGCGGCAAGTCGTTCGAGGTCACCACATCGACACCGTTGAACGACAGAATCACGTCACCCAGCTTCACTCCTGCATTTTCGGCAGAACTTCCCGGCGTGATGGCATTGACCAGTGCACCGCCCGAGCGTTGCAGACCCAGCGCCTGCGCATCGGCACGACCAACACCTTGGATCTGCACGCCGATCATGCCGCGCGACACCTTGCCGGTCGCTTTGAGCTGGTCGACCGTGTTCATCGCGACGCGAATCGGAATCGCGAATGACACGCCCATGTAACCGCCAGTGTTCGAGAAAATCTGCGAGTTGATGCCGACCACTTCACCGTCCAAGTTGAACAGAGGGCCGCCCGAGTTCCCTGGGTTGATCGGCACGTCGGTCTGAATGAAGGGAACGTATTGCTGACTGCGGTCATAGCCACGACCGAGCGCACTGACGATGCCGTGGGTAACCGAATGTTCCATCCCGAACGGCGAACCAACCGCAACCACCCACTGGCCAGGCTTGAGCTTGGTCGAATCACCGAGCTTGACCGCCGGCAAGCCGGTAGCGTCGATTTTGAGCAAGGCGATGTCGGTTTGCGGATCGGTGCCGACTACCTTGGCATCCAGTTCGCGACGATCAACCAGTCTCACGGTCACCGTATCGGCACCATCGACGACGTGGTTATTGGTGAGGATGTAGCCATCACTGGAAATGATAAAGCCCGATCCTGCCGATACGCGTTGTCCCGGCTGCGGCCCGCGCGGAACTTGACCTGGACCGAAGAAGCGTCGAAAGATTTCAGGAACTTCCTGTTCGTTCATTCCCTGTCCGGCGTTGCTGGTCGACTGGATGTTGACGACGGCAGGGCCGGCCTGCTCGACC
>JAYUYW010000180.1:0-13274 GCA_043752325.1 Rhodanobacteraceae bacterium
GCTAGGCCCTTTCGGGCACCGTGGGTCGAGTTGAAGTACTGCAATACGTCGAGGCCTTCGCGGAAGTTCGCCTTGATGGGCGTCTCGATGATCGAGCCATCGGGACGAGCCATCAAGCCGCGCATGCCGGCCAACTGACGAATCTGCGCAGTGCTGCCACGAGCGCCAGAGTCGGCCATGATGTAGAGCGAGTTCATCGACTTCTGCTCGACCTTCTCGCCCTTGGCATTGGTAACCTTGTCGAAACCAATTCCCTTGATCATCGCCTGGGCGACGCGTTCATTGGTTCGCGACCAGATATCGACGACCTTGTTGTAACGTTCGCCAGCAGTGACCAGACCAGACTGATACTGCTGCTGGATTTCCGTGACTTCCGTTTCGGCTTCTTCGAGGATCGCCTTCTTCTCGTCCGGAATCTTCATGTCGTCGATGCCAATCGAGATGCCGGCGCGGGTCGCGTAGGCAAATCCGGTGTACATCAACTGGTCGGCGAAGACGACCGTGTCCTTGAGACCAAGGCGGCGGTAGCAGGCGTTGATCAAGCGAGAGATGGCTTTCTTGGTCAGCTCGATATTGGCAAGCTCGAACGGCAATCCTTCGGGTAGGATTTCCGCAAGAATCGCGCGGCCGACAGTGGTGTCGACCAGCTCGACCTTCTCGGTACGCTCCTTCTGCTCGTCGATTTCGACTTGGCGCAGGCGCACCTTGATCTTGGCATGCAGTTCAACGACGCGGTTGTCGTAGGCGCGATGCACTTCGGCGATGTTGGCGAAGATCATACCTTCGCCCTTCGCGTTTTCCAGCGCGCGGGACATGTAGTACAAACCCAGCACCACGTCTTGCGTCGGCACGATGATCGGCTCGCCGTTGGCTGGCGACAGGATATTGTTCGTCGACATCATCAAGGCGCGCGCTTCCAACTGCGCTTCCAGCGACAGCGGCACGTGCACCGCCATCTGATCGCCGTCGAAGTCGGCGTTGAATGCGGTACAGACCAGCGGATGTAGCTGGATCGCCTTGCCTTCGATCAATACCGGCTCGAACGCCTGGATGCCGAGGCGATGCAGGGTCGGAGCACGGTTGAGCATCACTGGATGCTCGCGGATTACCTCTTCAAGGATGTCCCACACTTCGGCGCTTTCGCGCTCGACCAGCTTCTTGGCAGCCTTGATCGTCGTCGCGGCACCGCGGCTCTGCAACTTGGAGAAGATGAACGGCTTGAACAGCTCGAGCGCCATTTTCTTTGGAAGGCCGCACTGATGCAGACGCAAGGTCGGGCCGACCACGATGACCGAACGGCCGGAGTAATCGACGCGCTTGCCGAGCAGATTCTGGCGGAAGCGACCCTGCTTGCCCTTGATCATGTCAGCCAGCGACTTCAGCGGGCGCTTGTTGGTGCCGGTGATGGCGCGACCGCGACGACCGTTGTCGAGCAGCGCGTCGACCGACTCCTGCAGCATGCGCTTCTCGTTGCGCACGATGATGTCGGGCGCATTGAGTTCGAGCAGTCGCTTCAGGCGATTGTTGCGGTTGATGACGCGGCGATACAGGTCGTTCAAATCCGACGTTGCAAAGCGGCCACCGTCCAGCGGGACCAGCGGGCGCAAGTCAGGCGGCAGCACTGGCAACACGGTCAGCACCATGAACTCGGGGCGATTGCCCGAATCATGAAAGGCTTCGACCAGCTTGATGCGCTTGGACAAACGCTTGAGCTTGGTCTCTGAATTGGTAGCGGCAATTTCCTCGCGCAGCCTGACCATCTCGTCGGCTAGGTTGATCGACTTCAGCAGTTCGTAAACCGCTTCCGCCCCCATGCGAGCATCGAACTCGTCGCCGTGCTCCTCGACGGCCTGAAGATACTGTTCTTCATTGAGCAACTGGCTGCGCTCAAGCGAAGTCAGGCCCGGCTCGACGACCACGTAGGCTTCGAAGTAGAGGATGCGTTCGATGTCGCGCAGGGTCATGTCCAGCATCAAACCGATGCGCGATGGCAGCGATTTCAGGAACCAGATGTGCGCAGTCGGGCTGGCCAGATCGATATGACCCATGCGCTCGCGACGCACCTTGGCAAGCGTGACTTCGGTTCCGCACTTCTCGCAGACCACGCCACGATGCTTCATGCGCTTGTACTTGCCGCACAGGCATTCGTAGTCCTTGATCGGACCAAAAATAGCCGCGCAGAAGAGGCCGTCACGCTCCGGCTTGAAAGTCCGGTAGTTGATCGTTTCCGGCTTCTTTACTTCGCCGAACGACCACGAACGGATCAGGTCCGGCGACGCCAACGCGATCTTGATCGCGTCAAAGTCGAGCGTCGGGCGCTGCTGATTGAACAGATTAAGCAAGTCTTTCATTTTCGATATCTCCGAGGCGCGGCGGCTTACTTCGAACCTTCAAGTTCCATGTTGATCGCAAGGGAACGAATTTCCTTGACGAGCACATTGAACGACTCAGGCATGCCGGCATCCATTTCGTGGTTGCCATCGACGATGTTCTTGTACATCTGGTTGCGGCCGGCGACGTCGTCCGACTTCACCGTAAGCATCTCCTGCAACGTATAGGCAGCGCCGTACGCTTCCAATGCCCAGACTTCCATTTCACCGAAGCGCTGTCCGCCGAACTGCGCCTTGCCGCCCAGCGGCTGCTGGGTGACCAGCGAGTACGGACCGGTGGAACGCGCGTGCATCTTGTCGTCGACCAGATGGTTGAGCTTGAGCACGTGCATGTAGCCCACTGTGACTTCGCGATCAAACGCCTCACCGGTACGGCCGTCGTACAAGGTGGTCTGGCCCGACGTTGGCAGGTCGGCAAGAGTAAGCATCTGCTTGATCTCGCTTTCATAAGCGCCGTCGAACACCGGCGTCGCCATCGGCACGCCGTCCTTGAGGTTGCTCGCCAATTCGTAGATCTCGGCGTCGGTCAACGATTTGAGATCAGCACGTTGGCCGAACGTACCCTTGTCGTGGTTGTAGACATCGTCGAGGAAGTCGCGAATCTTCCCGACCTTCTCGTTGGCTTCCACCATGCGTTGGATCTTCTCGCCGAGGCCCTTTGCGGCCCAGCCCAAATGTACTTCCAGGATCTGGCCGATGTTCATGCGCGAAGGCACGCCCAACGGGTTCAGCACGATGTCGACTGGACGGCCATCCGCGGCATACGGCATGTCCTCGACCGGAACGATCATCGAGACCACGCCCTTGTTGCCATGGCGGCCAGCCATCTTGTCGCCCGGCTGGATGCGACGCTTCACGGCAAGGTAGACCTTGACCATCTTGAGCACGCCAGGGGCGAGGTCGTCGCCGGAGGTGATTTTGGCCTGCTTTTCCTTGAAGCGGTTGTCGAACTCTTCGCGGTGACGCTTGACCTGCTCCTGTCCCTTTTCAAGGAAGTCAGCCGATTCTTCGTCCTTCATGCGAATCGCGAACCACTCGTCCTTCTTCAAGGTGTCGAGGTAAGCGCCGTCGATGGTGCCGCCCTTCTTGATCGCACCGGGACCGCCGTTGACGTCCTTGCCGATCAGCGCGGTACGCAGGCGATTGTAGATGGCGCTTTCGAGAATTCGAAACTGGTCGTCGAAGTCCTTCTTGACGCGCTTGACTTCCATTTCCTCGATCTGGCGAGCTCGCTTGTCCTTCTCGATGCCGTCGCGGGTGAACACCTGCACGTCGATCACGACGCCGTCCATACCCGGCGGCACTCGCAACGAGCTGTCCTTCACGTCCGAGGCTTTCTCGCCGAAGATCGCGCGCAGCAGCTTCTCTTCCGGAGTCAACTGGCTTTCGCCCTTCGGCGTTACCTTGCCGACCAGGATGTCGCCGGCCTGCACTTCCGCACCGATGTAGACCACGCCCGATTCGTCGAGACGGGCCAAAGCCTGCTCGCCGACGTTCGGGATATCAGCCGAGATTTCTTCCGGCCCAAGCTTGGTGTCACGGGCCTGGACGGTGAGTTCCTCAATGTGGATGGTGGTGTAGCGATCTTCCTCGACGACGCGCTCGGAAAGCAGAATCGAATCTTCGAAGTTGTAGCCATTCCAAGGCATGAACGCGACCAGCATGTTCTGGCCGAGCGCGAGCTCGCCCAGATCGGTCGACGAACCATCGGCGAGCGTGTCGCCAGCCGCAACGATGTCGCCAACATTGACCAGCGGACGCTGGTTGAGGTTCGTGTTCTGGTTGGAACGCGTGTACTTGGTCAGCGTGTAGATATCGACGCCGGCATCGCTTTCGCCAATCTCGTCCTCGTTCGCACGAACGACGATACGACCGGCATCAACCTGGTCAATCAAACCGCCACGCTTGGCCGAAGTGATAACGCCGGAATCGCGCGCAACCGCGCGTTCGATGCCGGTGCCGACCAATGGCGTTTGCGAACGCAGCGTCGGGACGGCCTGGCGCTGCATGTTCGCACCCATCAGGGCGCGGTTGGCATCATCGTGCTCAAGGAACGGAACCAACGCCGCCGCGACCGACACGGTCTGCATCGGCGACACGTCCATGAAGTTGATTTCGCTGGCCGGGCGCAGTTCCGACTCACCACGGCTACGGCAGGCAACAAAGTCTTCGATGAAGGTGCCGTTGCTGTTGAGCGGCGAGTTGGCCTGCGCAACGACGTATTCGGCTTCGTCAATGGCGGAAAGATATTCGACCTTGTCGGTTACCTTGCCATTCGCGACGCGCCGATACGGCGTTTCAAGGAAGCCGTATTCGTTGGTGCGTGCATACACGGCCAACGAGTTGATCAGGCCAATGTTCGGGCCTTCCGGCGTTTCGATGGTGCAGACGCGACCGTAGTGGGTCGGATGCACGTCGCGTACTTCGAAGCCAGCACGTTCGCGGGTCAGGCCCCCCGGGCCAAGAGCCGAAACACGGCGCTTGTGGGTGACTTCAGACAGCGGGTTGTTCTGATCCATGAACTGCGACAGTTGCGACGAACCGAAGAACTCCTTGATCGCGGCAGCCACCGGCTTGGCGTTGATGAGGTCCTGCGGGGTCAAGCCTTCCGCTTCCGCGAGCGACAGGCGCTCCTTGACCGCACGCTCGACACGCACCAGTCCAATGCGGAACACGTTCTCGGCCATCTCGCCAACCGAACGCACGCGACGGTTACCGAGATGATCGATATCGTCGACCTGGCCGCGTCCGTTGCGAATCTCGATCAGCACCTTGAGGACGTCGAGGATGTCGGAGCCTTCGCCCATCTGCGCGAACGTCGACTTGGAATTCTCGTCGTTGCGATCGCCGAAGTAGCGCGAGTCGTAAAGCACGCCGGGACCAACGTCGTCCTTGCGCCCGACGCGGCGATTGAATTTCATCCGACCGACGCGATCAAGATCGTAGCGCTCGGGCGAGAAGAACAGGTTCTGGAACAGGTTCTGCGCGGCTTCCTTGGTCGGCGGCTCGCCCGGACGCATCATCCGGTAGATTTCAACCAGGGCTTCGAGCGGCGTGCGCGACGGGTCGATCCGCAGCGTGCGCGAAATGTAGTCGCCACGATCAAGATCATTGACCCACAACGTCGCGATCTTCTCGATGCCGGCCTTGCGGAAGGCTTCGAGATGCTCTTCGGTGATTTCGTCGTTCGCCGTCGCCAGCAGTTCGCCGCTCTTCTTATCGGGAACGTCGTGCGAAAGTATGCGACCAACCAGATACTCGTCCGGCACTTCGAGCTGGGTGATGCCGGCCGTTTCCAGGCGACGCACGTGGCGCGCAGTGATGCGCTTTCCGGTCTCGACGATGACTTCTTCGCCAACCTTCAGGTCGAAGTTCAGTGTTTCGCCACGCAGGCGTTCGGCCACCAACTCGAGTTCGGCGGCATCCTTCTTGCCCAGCGTGAAGATGTTGTGCTCGAAGAAGATGTCGAGCATCTCCTCGTTGTTGTAGCCCAGCGCGCGCAGCAGGATCGTCACTGCCAGCTTGCGACGACGGTCGATGCGGGTGAACAGCGCATCCTTGGGGTCGAACTCGAAATCCAGCCACGAGCCACGATAAGGAATCACGCGAGCGGAATAAAGCAACTTGCCCGAGCTGTGTGTTTTGCCACGGTCGTGGTCGAAGAACACGCCTGGCGAGCGATGCAACTGCGAGACGATAACGCGCTCTGTGCCGTTGACGATAAATGTGCCGGTATCGGTCATCAGTGGCAGTTCGCCCATGTAGACCTCCTGCTCCTTGACGTATTTGATCGCCTTGGTCGACGACTCGCGGTCGTAGATCACGAGCCGTACGGTGACGCGCAATGGCGCACCGTAGCTCATGCCACGCGAACGGCACTCGCGCTCGTCAAAGGCTGGCTCGCCGAGGCGATAGTTGACGTATTCAAGTGTCGCGCTACCGGAGTAGCTGGAGATCGGGAAGACCGACTTCAGCGCGGCGTGCAGGCCTTGCGGCTCACGGTTTGCGGGAGCAATGTCGTCCTGCAGGAATTCCTTGTAGGAATCGACCTGGATGGCCAGCAGGAAAGGCACGTCAAGCACCGGTGGGCGTTTGCCGAAGTCCTTGCGGATTCGCTTCTTCTCAGTGAACGAGTAGGTCATGGTGGGATACCGCCTCGGAAATTGCGTGCCGACGCGAAGGCGCCAGCGAAAGGAAAAACTTCAGGAAAAATCGAAAATCGAAAATGGCGGCGCGATAACCCGACGCCCCTTGCGATTGCCGACTGCGCTGCGAACCGTGCGTGTTGCCCAAGGCCCGTTGTAACGGCCAAAGCCCGGGGACTCGCGTCCCCAGGCCGTGGTCAATGCTTCAACAAACGGCGCAAGAACGCCGCTTACTTGACTTCGACGGTCGCACCTGCGGCTTCAAGGTCCTTCTTGAACTTGGCAGCGTCGTCCTTGCTGACCGCTTCCTTGACTTCCTTCGGTGCGGCTTCGACCAGATCCTTGGCTTCCTTGAGGCCCAGGCCGGTAATGGCGCGGACGACCTTGATGACTTCAACTTTCTTTTCGCCGATAGCGGCAAGGATGACGTTGAACTCGGTTTGCTCTTCGACCGGCGCAGCAGCTGCGGCAGCAGGACCGGCAGCAGCAGCCACCGGGGCAGCGGCCGAAACGCCGAACTTCTCTTCCATCGCCTTGACCAGCTCCATCACCTCGATGAGGGTCTTGCCGGCGATTGCGTCGATGATTTCTTCATTGCTAAGGGACATGTTTGACTCCTGAAAACGGCTGATTGATTGATTGATACCGAATGGCGACTGCTTAAGCAGCCTGCTTGGTCTGGGCCACCGCGTTGGTTGCACGGGCAACCTGCGATGCCGGCTCGGACAACAGACGCACCAACATGGTGGCCGGCTGTACGAGGACGCTTAGGAACAGGCTCAAGGCCTGTTCGCGCGTCGGCAGGGACGCCAGTACATCGACATGCGAGCCCGGATAGGACTTGCCGCCGATGGAAACCAGCCTTGGCTTGAGCTTGTCGTTGCCTTTGGCGAAATCCTTGATGAGACGGCCGGCAGCACCCGGGTCTTCCAGTGAAAAGGCATACAGCAGCGGACCAGTGAGTGTGTCCTGCACATTCACGTAGTCAGTACCCTCGACGGCGCGAGACACTAGCGTGTTCTTCGCAACCTTCAGGAATACTCCGCCCTGTCGGGCCTTCTTTCGCAGGTCAGTGAACTGCGACACGGTAAGCCCAGCGTACTCGGCCGCCACCAGGGAATGCGCCTTGGCAGCAACGTTCGCCAGTTCGGCAACGACCTCTTTCTTTTGCGCAAGATTGAGCGCCATTGCTTTCTCCGGAGGATGCATCGCGCTCCGCGCCGATACATTCCTGACATCAGTTGCGAACCCGCATTCCTCGCGGCTTCGTGGTCCCTTGCGGAACCGAATCGGTGGCCGTTCCAGGTAAACCTGTTCGGGCTGCACCATCTGCGCGGGCTGGTGGATTAAGGTGCGGCGATGATCGTGCGGACATTCCCTGCCTTGGGGCTCCTGCCTTCCGGCGCGATCATGGCGTTACCACCTGCGGTCTTTGACGGCGTCGCGAGGGCCAACTGGCCAACGCGATGCCCCCAAAATTTGTTGCTTCGTCGGGCTCGCCGACGCAGCGGGTGAATCAGGATGTAAGCGAGGATTGGTCGACGACTACACCTACGCCCATCGTGCTCGACAGCGAAACCTTCTGCAGATAGATGCCCTTGGCAACCGCCGGCTTGGCACGAACCAAATCAGCCAGCAGCATGTTGAGGTTGTCCCTTAGTGCACTAGCCTCGAAGCTCGCTTTGCCGATCGTGGCGTGGATGATGCCGCCCTTGTCGTTGCGAAACTTGACCTGGCCTGCCTTCGCGTTCTTGATCGCGGTGACAACATCGGCGGTAACCGATCCATCCTTGGGGTTGGGCATCAATCCGCGAGGCCCGAGCAACTGACCCAGCTTGCCGACGACGCGCATCGCGTCGGGTGTCGCGATCACGCGGTCAAAGTTGAGTTCACCAGCCTGCATGCGTTCTGCGAGATCTTCCATGCCGACTGCATCGGCACCAGCAGCCTTGGCTGCCTCTGCCTTTTCACCGGCCGGCACGAACACGGCGACGGTGACATCCTTGCCGGTGCCATGCGGCAGCAGCGAGGAACCGCGAACGCCCTGGTCGGACTTCTTGGCATCAATGCCAAGACGGACCGACACATCGATCGACTCGACGAACTTAGCCTTGGCACCGTCTTTCACCAGCTTCAGCGCTTCGTCAATCGCATAAGCCTTGCCTGGCGTGACCGTTTCACTGATTGCCTTGTACCGCTTTCCGAATGCCATGTCTTAGCTCTCCACCACGGTCAAACCCATGCTGCGCGCACTGCCAGCGATCGTACGCACGGCGGCGTCCAGATCGGCTGCAGTCAGGTCAGGCTCTTTCGCCTTGGCGATCTCTTCAAGTTGCTGGCGGGTGACCTTGCCAACCTTCTCGGTATTCGGACGCTTGGAGCCGGACTGAATGCCGGTGGCTTTCTTGAGCAACACACTGGCTGGCGTGCTCTTGGTGATGAAGGTAAAGGTGCGGTCCGAGTACGCGGTAATCACGACCGGAGTGGGCAAGCCCGGTTCCAGCTTCTGCGTGGCGGCATTGAACGCCTTGCAGAATTCCATGATATTGAGGCCACGCTGGCCGAGCGCCGGGCCAACCGGCGGCGACGGATTGGCTTGACCAGCCTTGACCTGCAGCTTGATATAGCCGACTACTTTCTTTGCCATTGGATTTTCCTCGCGAGTGCAAGCGCCATGACGGCTCCTCGCTGCTTGCCTTCCGTTGCCGTGGGCGGTTCGCGTCCGATTGCGAACCTTGAAACGCGGACACGCCAGAGGCATTGCCTCCGGCGCGAACCGCTCAGTATATAGGGTCTTGCACGATCCGGCAATCGCCGAACCGATGATTCGATCAGGCCTTCTTGATCAAGCTTTTTCGACCTGGGCGAACTCCAGTTCCACCGGCGTGGAGCGTCCGAAAATCAACACTGCCACGCGCAGGCGACTCTTTTCATAGTTGACCTCTTCCACGGTGCCGTTGAAGTCGTTGAATGGACCTTCGGTGACGCGAACCAGCTCGCCCGGCTCGAATAACACTTTCGGCTTGGGCTTGTCGGTGCCGTCCTGGATGCGGCGCAGGATGGCGTCGGCTTCGGAATCCTTGATCGGTGCAGGCCGTGCGGCGGTGCCGCCAATGAAGCCCATCACCTTTGAGGTTTCCTTGACCAGATGCCAAGCCTCGTCGTCGATCTTGATCTGCTTGCCGTCGGTATCCGTCTCGATCTGCACCAGCACGTAGCCGGGGAAGAACTTGCGCTCGCTGCGGCGCTTCTGGCCGCCGCGCATTTCGATCACTTCCTCCGTCGGCACCAGCACTTCACCGAATGCGTTCTCCATGCCAGCGCGAGTGATGCGCTCGCGCAAGGCGCGCGCAACGGATTGCTCGAAGCCCGAATAGGCGTGGACGACATACCAGCGCTTGGCCATCAAAGACTCCTTATTGTCCGAGCTTGAGTAAATGATCAAGCACCACCCATTTCAGGATGAGGTCGATCAGGCCCAATAACAGGCTCAGGATGATGACGACGACGATTACCACGCCGGTGGTACGGAGCGTCGTCTCGCGACTCGGCCAGACAACCTTGCGCAGCTCGAACTGCGACTCTACGAGGAACTCGCGGGTCGAGCGACCTGGAGCCGTGAATGCGAAGACGATCAAGGCCAGGACCACGGCCATCGTCATCATGCTGCCGCGCAACAATGGCGACCATCCGCTGAAGTAATAGTAGGCGACGATGCCGCCAACGACCAACAACAGGGCGAGCGCCAGCTGCGCGTAGTCAGCAGTCCCCAGTCCACTTGTACGTTCGACTTTAGCGTTCATGCTTCCCAAGCCGGACCCAACGGTCCGCGGTGATCTGAATGGCACGCCAGGAGGGACTTGAACCCCCAACCTGCGGTTTTGGAGACCGCTGCTCTGCCAATTGAGCTACTGGCGTATGGAATGGACGGGCTATCGGCAAACGCTACCCGACCGATGAAAACGGTAAAGGGTGAAGAGCAGATTCCCGCCCATTCACCCTTTGCTGCGGAGTGGCAAACCACTCCTTACGACCTATATCACGGTGTCGCGAACGACGTCGTTGCAGTGGATCGCCGACCCCGATTACTTGAGAATTTTGGCAACCACGCCAGCGCCGACCGTACGGCCGCCTTCGCGGATCGCAAAGCGCAGGCCTTCGTCCATCGCGATCGGTGCGATCAGGGTGACCACCATCTGCACGTTGTCGCCCGGCATTACCATCTCAACGCCTTCCGGCAATTCGCAAGCGCCGGTAACGTCGGTGGTGCGGAAGTAGAACTGGGGGCGATAGCCCTTGAAAAATGGCGTGTGGCGGCCGCCTTCATCCTTGCTCAGCACGTAGACTTCGGCTTCGAACGTCGTGTGTGGCGTGATCGAACCCGGCTTGGCCAAGACCTGACCGCGCTCGACGTCTTCGCGCTTGGTGCCGCGCAGCAGCAGGCCGGCGTTATCGCCTGCCTCACCACGCTCAAGCAGCTTGCGAAACATTTCAACACCGGTGACGGTTGTCTTGACGGTCGGGCGAATGCCGACGATCTCGATTTCCTCGCCAACCTTGATGATGCCGCGCTCGATACGTCCGGTGACAACCGTTCCGCGACCCGAGATCGAGAACACATCCTCGACCGGCATCAGGAACGACTTCTCGATGTCGCGCTCTGGCGTCGGTATCCACGTGTCCAGCGCCTCGACCAGCTTGAGAATGGACGGCACGCCGATTTCGCTCTGGTCGCCTTCCAGCGCCTTCAGTGCGGAACCCTTGATGATCGGGGTGTCGTCGCCCGGGAAATCGTACTTGCTGAGCAGTTCGCGAACTTCCATGTCGACCAGCTCGAGCAGCTCTTCGTCGTCGACCATGTCGGCCTTGTTGAGGAACACGACCACGTATGGCACGCCGACCTGGCGCGCCAGCAGGATGTGCTCGCGGGTCTGCGGCATCGGGCCGTCAGCAGCCGAACAGACCAGAATCGCGCCGTCCATCTGGGCAGCGCCGGTGATCATGTTTTTCACATAGTCGGCATGGCCTGGGCAATCGACGTGGGCGTAGTGGCGGTTAGCCGATTCGTATTCCACATGCGCAGTGGAAATCGTGATGCCGCGCGCCTTTTCTTCCGGCGCGGCGTCGATCTGATCGTACGCCTTGAACTCGCCGCCGAACATTTCGGCGCCGATCTTCGTCAGTGCCGCCGTCAGCGTCGTCTTGCCATGGTCAACATGACCGATCGTGCCGACGTTCACATGCGGCTTGGTGCGCTCGAATTTGCTCTTAGCCATGGGATTGGACCTTGCTGTCTAGTTTTGAATGAAAGGATGAATTGGATGCTGTTGGGTGAAACGCCGCGCCAGGGGCTGCGGTGACTGGTGCTCACGAATGGAATCGAACCATCGACCTCTTCCTTACCAAGGAAGTGCTCTACCGACTGAGCTACGTGAGCCTTGTACTTCAGCCGTCTTCCCTGACGGCACACTTCAGACCGACATCCATGCCGGACTTGTTGATTCTCTTCAGCCGTCTTCCCTGGCGGCGGTTCAAGACCGGCATCCGTGCCGGACATCTCAGTAACGATCTTTCTTCTCTACTCCGGCGCAATCGAAGCAATTGGAGCGGGAGAAGGGAATCGAACCCTCGTAATCAGTTTGGAAAACTGATGTTCTACCATTGAACTACTCCCGCCCGACGCGGACAATTTTTTTTGGTGGAGGGAGGTGGATTCGAACCACCGAAGGCGTTAACCAGCAGATTTACAGTCTGCCCCCGTTGGCCGCTTGGGTATCCCTCCAGATTTTGGTGCCGCCTTGGCTCCTGCCCCGCTGCTCGGGTCGCGCCGCTCGCGCGTCGCGTTGTCACCGGATGTGTTGGCACGGAGCCGCGCATTTTCAGTTCCGGCACGGCTTCTGTCAAGAACTTGACGCGATTGGTATGGAATTGACACGGCTATCGAGACTGTCAAACAACTGGTTTCTTTGCCGCGTCCGCCGTTCGTGCCGGCTTGTGCCGTGCAGCTTCGACTTCGACATCGGTCGATAGCTCCTTGATCCGCAAGGCATAAGCAGCCAGCTCGCGGTCTCTCTGGGTCAGAGGCGTCCATTCCGGCACTGCAACCGGCTTTCCGCTGTCCCGATCGACTGCCACGAAAACGATCACGCAATGCGTGGTCAATTTTTCTTCGTTAGTCTGCAAATTACGCGACATCACGTCGACCGCAACGTGCAGGCTGGACGTGCCGGTGCGTATCAATGTCGCATTGACGCTGACAAGGTCGCCAATCAGCACAGGTTGCAGGAAGCGTATGCCGCCGACTGCAACTGTCACGCAATATTGGCCGCTCCAACTGACCGCTGCCGCATAGCCGGCCTGGTCGATCCACCGCATCACGCTGCCGCCGTGGACCTTGCCGCCGAAATTGACATCGGTCGGCTCGGCCAGAAAGCGCAGGCTGACTTCGCGTTGTCGACCAGCCATTGCCGGGCCTCAGACGTTGAACAGGAAGTGCAGCACGTCGCCTTCCTTGACGATGTACTCCTTGCCTTCCTTGCGCAACTTGCCCGCTTCGCGCGCGCCGGACTCACCGTGGAACTTGATGAAATCGTCGTAGCCAATCGTCTCGGCGCGAATGAAGCCACGCTCGAAATCGGTATGGATGGCGCCGGCCGCCTGTGGCGCAGTGGCACCTTTCCGTACCGTCCACGCGCGGACTTCCTTCACGCCCGCGGTGAAATAGGTCTGCATGCCCAGC
>JAYUYW010000181.1:0-2041 GCA_043752325.1 Rhodanobacteraceae bacterium
TTAGCGGAACGATGCCGCCAACTTCGCACGCAGGCTGGCTGCGCAATCAGCAGCCGGTATCATCGAGCCTCGCAATATTCGAACGGAAAACCTGCATGCGCATCATCAGCTTCAACGCCAACGGCATCCGCTCGGCGGCCAGCAAGGGCTTCTTCGAGTGGTTCGCTGCGCAGGATGCCGACGTGCTGTGCGTGCAGGAAACCAAGGCGCAGGAAGACCAGCTTGGCGCCGACATGTTTTCTCCCGCCGGATACCAACGATGGTTCAAGGATGCGAGCACGAAGAAGGGTTACAGCGGCGTCGCGATCTATTCGCGGATTGCACCGGACGAAGTGAAAACCAAATTGGGCTGGAAGCCGTTCGATAACGAGGGCCGCTACATCGAAGCGCGCTTCGGCAATCTCAGCGTGGTGTCGTTCTACATCCCGTCCGGCTCATCGGGCGAGCTGCGCCAGCAGTTCAAATTCGATGCGATGGCCAAGCTGATGCCGATCTTCGACAAGTGGCGCAAGAGCGGGCGCGACTATGTGCTCTGCGGTGACTGGAACATCGTGCATACCAGGAACGACATCAAGAACTGGCAGTCGAACCAGAAGAACTCCGGTTGCCTGCCCGAGGAGCGCGCATGGCTCGACGACTTGCTGCTCAAGCGCGGCTGGGTCGACACCTTTCGTGCGATCAAACCCGAGGCGGTCGAATACAGCTGGTGGTCCAATCGCGGGCAGGCCCGGGCCAACAATGTGGGATGGCGCATCGACTACCAAATCGTGACGCCGTCATTGCGCGACAAGTTGCGCGCTTGCGAGATCACGGCCAGCCCACGGTTTTCCGACCACGCGCCGATTGCGGTGGACTATGCGCTCTGATGTCAATCCCGCTTCCGCCAAGCCAGCGCGTCCCGGCTGGCGCGACGTTCTGCGCCGGCTGAGACAGCCCAAGGTCGCGGTGATGGTGTTGCTGGGCTTCGCGTCCGGCCTGCCGTTCATGCTGGTCGGCAACACCATGGGGTTCTGGCTGCGCGAGGGTGGCGTCGAACTGTCGGCGATCGGGTTCCTGTCGTGGGTCGGGCTGGCCTATTCGCTGAAATTCCTGTGGGCGCCGGTGATCGACAAGGTCGACGCGCCGATCTTCGGTCGCTGGATCGGCCGCCGCCGCGGCTGGATGGCGCTTGCGCAGATCTCCGTGATCGCGGCGCTGTTCGCGATGGCGATCCTCAAGCCCGAGGGCGGGCTGGTCGCGTTCGCGCTGCTGGCGCTGGTCGCGGCATTCGCGTCGGCGACCCAGGACATCGTCATCGACGCTTGGCGGATCGAAAGCGCGGACAGCGGCGAGGAGCTGGCGGTCCTCAGCGCCGGCTACCAGCTCGGCTACCGCGGCGCGCTGCTGGTCACTGATGCGCTGATCCTGATCCTCGCCGCGTATGTCGGCTGGTCGGTGTCGTATCAGATGATGGCGGTGGCGATGGTGGTCGGACTTGTTGCGACCGGCTTGGCGCGCGAGCCCGCGGCATCGTTGCGCGCGGCCACCGCGCACGGCTCGATGCTGACAGCACAGGGCCTGTACGACGCGATCGCCGGGCCGTTCATCGCGTTCTTCAAGCAGCACGGCAGCTGGGCGCTGCTGATGCTGGCCATGATCAGCCTGTATCGGCTGCCCGACTTCGTGATGGGGCCGATGGCGAACCCGTTCTACGCCGACCTGGGCATCGAAAAGGAAACCGTCGGTGCAGTGCGCGGCTCGTTCGGCCTGTTTGCCTCGATCACCGGCATCGCGTTCGCCGGCCTGTTCGCACTGCGCTTCGGCTTTGTCGCCACGCTGCTGGCTGGCGCGATCGTCGGCCCCGGCTCCAACCTCGCGTTCGCCTACCTTGCGCTTCACGGCGCCGACACCGGCGTGTTCACTGCGGCGATGGTCATCGACAACTTCAGCACGGGCTTCGCCGGCACTGCGCTGGTCGCCTACATGTCCAGTCTCACCAGCATCGGCTACACCGCCACCCAGTACGCGTTGCTGAGCTCGTTCTATGCGTTGCTGGGCAAGG
>JAYUYW010000182.1:0-5481 GCA_043752325.1 Rhodanobacteraceae bacterium
CAAAGCGGCCAGTGAAAATCGCACTGGCGCGACCCATGATCGCGAACAACACCACACATCGACCGGCGACCATCCAGCGCATTCGGATTGGCGCGAACAAGGATGGAAAAATCAGCGCGATCGCACACGAAAGCTGGTCGGGCGACCTGCCTGACGGCGCACCGGAGGAAGCGGTCATGCAGACCCGCTTGCTGTATGCCGGCAAGGACAGGATGACGGCAATGCGATTGGCCCAGCTCGATTTGCCTGAAGGCAACGCCATGCGTGCGCCGGGTGAGGCGCCGGGTTTGATGGCGCTGGAAATCGCGATGGACGAAATGGCGGAGAAGCTCGGCATCGATCCGATCGAGTTCCGCATCATCAACGACACCCAGGTCGATCCCGAAAATCCGGAACGCCCGTACTCGCAACGCCAGCTCAACGAATGCCTGCGTACCGGCGCGAAAAAATTCAGTTGGAACGAGCGCGAAGCAAAGCCCGCGCAACAGCGCGATGGCCGCTGGCTGAAAGGCATCGGCGTTGCCGCCGGCTACCGCAGCAACCTGACGGCGATGTCAGGGGCGCGCGTTCACCTGGACAAGAACGGCGTCGTGACGGTTGAAACCGATATGACCGACATCGGCACCGGCAGCTACACCGTTATTGGCCAGACCGCGGCCGAAATGATGGGTGTTCCGCTGGAGAAGGTCGTCGTGAAGCTGGGCGACTCCAAGTTCCCGGTGTCCGCTGGGTCGGGCGGACAGTGGGGCGCGAACAGCTCCACCGCCGGTGTCTACGCGGCATGCATGAAACTGCGGCAGAACGTTGCCGAGAAACTTGGGCTCGACGCCGCAGCCGCCACGTTCGCCAACGGGAATGTCACGGTCGGTAATCGCAGCATTCCGTTGGCCGATGCGGCAAAAACCGGAGAACTGGTGGCCGAGGACTCGATCGAATTCGGCGACCTCGCGAAGAAGTACCAGCAGTCGACCTTCGCAGCGCACTTCGTCGAGGTGGGTGTCGACGCGGACACGGGCGAAACGCGTGTCCGACGCATGTTGGCGGTGTGCGCGGCGGGTCGGATCCTGAATCCGAAATTGGCACGCAGCCAGGTTATCGGCGCCATGACGATGGGCCTTGGTGGCGCGCTGTCGGAAGAGCTCGTCGTCGATCAGCGGCTGGGCTATTTCGTCAATCACGACCTGGCTGGCTACGAGGTTCCAGTCCATGCGGATGTTCCGCATCAGGAAGTCATCTTCCTTGATGAGACCGACCCAATGTCGTCACCAATGAAAGCCAAGGGCGTGGGTGAGCTCGGCATCTGCGGTGTCAGCGCCGCGATTGCAAATGCTATCTACAACGCCACCGGCGTTCGCGTTCGCGACTACCCGATCACGCTCGACAAGTTGCTGGAAAAGCTGCCCCAACAAGCCTGACACCAATCCGCGAGTCGGTGGCTCGCGGTTCGAGCCCCAAACCAAGCCTCAGGATCGATACAAGCTGGCCAAGGCCGGCGTTGCGATCTGAAGGAAGGCAACCCGCACATCGTTTCAGTGGTGACGCAGGAAAGGGCGTGCCGTGGTCAGTACACTCGCATGTTTCGCCGAGAAGACACGTCATGATCTTGCACCCGACTCGCCAATTTCTTCGAAACGTTTCAGCCGTGCTGGTCGGCGTCTGTGTCAGCGCAATCGTTTCCGCCGCGCCAATGCTGATCGATCACGTCAACGGTTACACGCTCGACAGCGCAGGCAAGTTGCAGCGCTTCGAGGCGTTGTTGATCGATGGCGGCAAGGTGATCGCGAGCGGGTCGAGTGCGGATTTCGCAACCGGCGACCAGAAAGCCGCCGCAAAAAATGCAACGGTTGTCGATGGCAAAGGCCGCACGATGTTGCCGGGTTTGATCGACGCGCATGGCCATGTGTTGGGGCTGGGTGCGAAGAAGTTGGAAGCCGACGTGACGGGCACTGCGTCGGTCGATGAGGCGCTGACTCGCGTGAAGCAGTTTGCACAGGCGCATCCCGACAGCGCATGGGTAACCGGTCGCGGTTGGAATCAGGTGATCTGGAACCTCGGTCGGTTTCCGACGGCGAAGGAGCTCGACCGCGCGGTGTCCGATCGACCGGTCTTTTTAAGTCGCGTCGATGGGCATGCGGGTTGGGCCAACAGTGTGGCTATGCAACGTGCGGGCGTCGACAAGAACACGCCTGACCCGTCCGGTGGTCGCATCGAGCGCGATGCGGAAGGCAATCCAAATGGCGTGTTTGTCGATGGCGCGATGGAGTTGATCACGGCGAAGATTCCGCCGCCAACGCCGCAGCAGACCAGCGCAGCCCTTGATGCAGCGCTGCTCGAGATGGCAAGCCTCGGGCTGACCGGCGTCAGTGATGCCGGCATTGGCGTCGGCACGTACAAGCTTTATCGCCGCTATGCCGACCAAGGGCGTCTGACCGCACGCATCTACGCGATGATCGGTGGCGTTGGTGATGATTTCGATGCGATCAGCAAGGATGGCCCAGTAGTCGGCTACGGCAAGGATTTCCTTAGCGTGCGCAGCGTGAAGCTGTACTCCGACGGTGCGCTCGGCAGTCGCGGCGCGGCGATGCTGGCGCCGTACTCGGATGATCCAAAAAACTCGGGCCTGCTGTTCGACACACCGGCGTTGTTGACCGCAAAAATCGGCAAGGCACTCTCGCGCGGCTACCAGGTTGGTGTGCATGCGATCGGTGATGCAGGCAATCGCGAAGTGCTCGACAGTTTTGCGGCGGCGTACAAGACACATGGCGGTGAGCAACAGCGCAATCGCATCGAACATGCGCAAGTCGTCAGCGTCGACGACATCGCGCGCTTCGCGCAGCTGAAATTGATCGCGTCGATGCAGCCGACCCACGCCACGTCGGACATGAACATGGCCGAGTATCGCGTAGGTCCTGATCGCATTGCCGGCGCGTATGCGTGGCGGACGTTCCTGAAGCAAGGCACGCGCATTGCGGGTGGGTCGGACTTCCCGGTCGAGTCGGCCAATCCGTTTTTCGGCTTGCATGCCGCGGTGACGCGTCAGGATCATCAAGGCCGGCCGCCGGGTGGCTGGTATCCCGAACAGGCGTTGACGCTGACCGAAGCCTTGCGTGCGTTCACGCTCGATGCCGCCTATTCCGGACACGCCGAGAAAACTTTGGGCACGCTGGAGCCAGGAAAGTGGGCTGACTTCATTTTCATCGACCGCGATATTTTCGCCGGTGAGACTTCGAAGATCTGGTCGACGCAGGTGCTCGAGACCTGGGTTGGTGGGAAGCGGGTTTATGCGAAGGGTGCGACAAACTGAAGTTCGATACATCATCCCAAAAACTCCATCCTCGTCATTCCCGCGTAGGCGGGAACCCAATTTGACCTTCATCGAACCAGTATCGGATCAGCAAAATCATAATGGGTTCCCGCCTATGCGGGAATGACGAAGAAATAGTCGTGATTGAGCGGTAGAGTCGCGGGAAACACTCCAGCCATCACCACGCACTCGCTACAATCCACCCATGGATGTTTCCCACCTGCTTGATGGGCTGAACACGGCCCAGCGTGAGGCCGTGTCTGCGTCGCCCGGTCACTATCTGGTTCTTGCCGGCGCCGGCTCCGGCAAGACGCGCGTGTTGATCCATCGCATTGGCTGGCTGCTGGAGGTGGAGCGCGTGTCGCCATGGGCGATCCTCGCGGTGACCTTCACCAACAAGGCGGCGGCGCAAATGCGCGGCCGCACCGAAGCGATGATTGGAAGTGGCACGCGTGGGCTGACTACGGGCACGTTCCATGGCATCGCGCATCGCTTGTTGCGTCGTCATCATCGCGAAGCGCGGCTCCCGGATACGTTCCAGATACTCGACAGCGATGACCAGCAACGGCTGATCAAACGTACCATTCAGGGTTTGAATCTGGACGAAGCGCGCTACCCACCACGCCAAGCTACGTGGTTTATCAATGCGGCGAAGGATGAAGGCAAGCGGCCGGACATGGTCGACACCGGCAACAATCCGTTGGCGGCGGTGATGGTCGATATCTATCGCGCTTACGAGGCTACCTGTCAGCGATCAGGCCTCGTTGATTTTGCGGAGCTGCTGCTGCGCGCGCACGAGCTGTGGTTGCATGACGACGCGCTGCTGGCGCACTACCAGGAACGCTATCGGCACATTCTCGTCGACGAATTCCAGGATACCAACACGCTGCAATACGCATGGATTCGTTTGCTGGCCGGCAACAGCGGCAAGCTGTTCGTGGTTGGCGATGACGACCAGGCCATCTACGGCTGGCGCGGTGCGCGAGTCGAAAACGTGCAGCACTTCCTTCGCGATTTCCCGACCGCGAAAACGATCCGGTTGGAACAGAACTATCGCTCCACCGGCAATATCCTCAGCGCCGCGAACGCGGTGATCGCGCGCAATCCTAGCCGGCTCGGCAAGAAGTTGTGGACCGAAGACGAGGCAGGCAAGCCGATTGAGGTCTACGCCGCCTACAACGAACAGGACGAGGCGCGTTACGTGGTTGAGCGCATTCGCGAGGCCGTTCGCGACGACCATCGCGCCAGCGAAATCGCCATCCTCTATCGCTCCAACGCGCAGTCACGCAACTTTGAGGAAGTGCTGAGCCAGCACGACGTGAAATATCGCGTCTATGGCGGCCAGCGCTTTTTTGATCGCGCCGAAATCAAGGACGCGTTGGCTTACCTGCGACTGGTCGCGAACCGCGCCGACGATGCCGCGTTCGAACGCGCCGTCAACACGCCGGCGCGTGGCATTGGTGATCGCAGTCTGGATGTGGTGCGCCGACGCGCGCGACGCGATGAGACATCGTTGTGGGATGCGGCGCTTGCCGAACTGACCAACGCGCAACTGGCCGCGCGCTCGAAGAACGCGTTGAAAGGATTCCTCGTGCTGATCGACGAGCTGGCACGTGATATCCATGCCCCAGCTTCCGTCTTGAAAGATGCTGATGGCGAAGCTGCCGAGACTTCGGCCAGCCTTGGTCTCGACGAGCAACTTGACCAGGCCTTGCAACGCTCTGGGTTGCGCGACTTCCATGCACGCGACAGTCGCGATGGTTCCGAATCGCGCGTCGAGAACCTTGACGAACTCATCAACGTCACCAGCCGTTTCGAGCTGACGCCTGATGACATCGACGCCGGTCTTTCCGAGCTTGCGGCGTTCCTCTCTCACGCCACGCTCGAGGCCGGCGAAAGTCAGGGCGAATCGTGGGAAGACTGCGTGCAGTTGATGACCCTGCACTCGGCCAAAGGTCTGGAGTTCGAGCTCGTGTTCCTGGTCGGTCTTGAGGACGGACTTTTCCCCAGTCAGAAGTCGACTGAAGAACCGGGCCGCCTCGAAGAAGAACGTCGCCTTGCCTACGTCGGCATCACCCGCGCCCGCTCCAATCTGGTGCTGACCTGGGCGGAATCTCGCCGCCTTCACGGCATGGACATGATGGGTCGCCCTTCGCGTTTCCTGCGTGAAATTCCCG
>JAYUYW010000183.1:0-5476 GCA_043752325.1 Rhodanobacteraceae bacterium
GAGCCTGCGAGCGTACCGGCGAATGCCAAGGCATACAGGGACAGACCGCTCAGTGCTTTGGCCACGGCGGGCATGCCTGCCGCTACACCAATTGCCTCGAACGCGATCATCGAGCACAGGCCGACCGCACCAATGCTCAGGGCGCGTCGCTCGCGGCTGAACAGCGAATCGCTTGTTGAGACAGTCGAGATGGCTTTCAGGGATCCGTGCATGGCTTGCTTCATGGCTTTGGGTTGCCGAGCATGCAACCTCAAGTCAACTTGATGTCAAGAAGGGCGAGACGCACGATGAAGAAAATTACGATGTTGACTGTGGGTGAAGTGTCCAGGCGAAGCGGTGTGGCAGCATCGACCTTGCACTTTTATGAAGCGGAAGGGCTGCTGACGTCGGAGCGCAGCCCGGGCAACCAGCGCCGCTACCGCCGCGATGTGCTTCGGCGCATCGCCTTTATTCGCGTCGCGCAAGCAGTGGGCAAGAGCTTGATCGAAATTGCCGAGGCGTTGTCGGACCTGCCACAGCAACGTACTCCGACCAAGGCCGACTGGTCGCGACTGTCCTTGCACTGGCGCACATCGCTGGATAAGAGGATCGCCGACCTACAATCCCTGCGCGACCAGTTGGACGAATGCATCGGCTGCGGTTGCCTGTCGCTGCGCGCCTGCGGACTCTACAACCCGGACGACACGCTGGGGCAACGGGGTTCCGGTCCGCAGCGCCTAGGCGCTACATCGCGGAACTGACATAAGACGGAAGCTGGAATATTGCGATCGGCAATTCGCCGACCAGCGTGGACGCGCGAGCAAAAGTTCCGAACGGCGCCTGATTGCTAAGGTCGAGCGAGTTTCTGAAATTGCCAGGCGTCACTCCAACGCGCCTGCATTCCCGCCACCACCGCGTGCATGAGAATCAAGCGGCGGTCGACATCGGGCGCCTTCATCCGCGCCTGTCGCGCCGCAGCGACACCGTCGCGGTAGTAGCGTTGCAACACGCCTACCGCAAGCTCCTCGGTGCTGCGTTCGCGAGCGACGGGCACATGACCCAGCGCCAAGATAACGGCCTCTGCTGTCGCCCAGGTTGACCACGGGTTTTGCCCGGTGACCAGTCGCCCATCGACCACCGTGTTGTCCAGATAGATATCGCCTTCGATGAACTGCGCGGCTTTCGCGGACAGCGCATCTTGCAACAGGAAGGGAAATACCGTTCTTGCGTCCTTGGTCAGAAACAGCTCCTCGTCATTGGTGAACGCTGTCACGCGCTTGCCTTGCAGCAGCGGGCTGCCGTTGTCTAGAGTGACATTCACCAGCGCGGCTGGCCCGTGGCACACCGCGCTTACGACGCCACCAGCCACGTAGATCGCACTTGTAATTCTCTGGATGTCGATGTTTTCCGGAAAGTCGAACATCGTGCCCTTTCCACCCACGAAATAGACCGCCGCGTAGTCGTTGGGATCGATCGCCGATAACGAAAGGGAATTCTTCAATTTGCGTTTTGCAGCCGGATCGTTGAGGAAGGCGTGGTCGGCTTCTACCAGGCCGTCGTCAAGAACCATTGGTGGTTCACCGCCCAGAGGACTGGCAATGTCGACCTCGTAGCCGTTGGCAACAAAGACGTAGTACGCGCGTGATAGCTCAGTCAATTCGTAACCTGTGCGCTTGCCGGTATTCGGGTTCGATCCCGTGCTGGTCACTACCGCCAGCACCCTGCCGCGAGAGGTCGGCACCGCACTTCTCAAGTAGACGAGGTCCGCAGGCTCGGTTTGCGGATCAGCAGTGGGCAATTCGTCCAGCTTGAAACCGATGGCGTAGACGTAACCCGCCACCCCAAGCACCAGCACAAGACCAAAGCAGAACAGCGCGGATTTTCCAAGTCGTAACCAGACTCTTTTCTTCATCATCCATCTCCAGGCTCCGGGAAAGTGCCAAGGTAGACGCAAGATGTGAATCAAAAATCAAGCGACGAGACCGCGCGATACAAGCGCCGAGCTCGCGTACGTGCGCTTGATTGGCGCGTGAGCAGAGCGGATCGCGTCAACGAGTGGTCCGCGGAAATCCAGCGGCATGATCGGCAGCTTGAAGAAAAATGGGGGTTTCGGCGAGACAATGTCAAACGGCAAGATCTATGCGATCAGCGCGAGGTGCCCGTCGGAAATCAAGTTCCTGCAAGGCTCCAAATGTTTCGTTGAACTACGCTGGCATCGTTCCGAACCCATTTATTTTTCCGACCGGTCTGCCAGCTTGGTCCAAGCTCGCGAAGCATCCCCATCGCCTTCAGCCGCCATGCATCGTACATCCTGAAGTGCGCAGGTAAGTTTTCCGCAGATTACTCAGGAAAGGGAATATCATCGGCCGTCGCGGGAAGCAGACTTCCTGCGTCTTACACCAAGTTTAGAAGTTCACTCTGGCTCAGAAAGGGGATCCCCATGAATACCAATGTGTGCGCGCTTCGACGCGTGCTTCCAGTTTTCGCGTGCGTAACTGTCGTCATGTCACTCGCTGCTTGCGTGACGCAATCGTCGATGCAACGCGACCAATCACTGCAGTTCTCCCAGCGCAGCGATACGCAATGGGAACCAAAGCCACCACGTGAAGCGGTGAGCGCTCGTTGGGAGTTCTTCTGGAAGCAGCGCGCCTATCCGTTCAACGCAATCCCTGCCGGTGCGCGTCTTGCCGCAATGAAGCAGAGCGAGGACGGCGCGAGAAACATTTCAGCCGTATTCACCGAGGTTGGTCCAAAGGGCTTCACATCGACGATCGAGCCAACTTGGGGCCAAATGGGCGGACGCGCCCGCTCGCTGCTGGTCAACCCAACCAATTCCGCCACCCTCTATCTCGGAACCGCGACGGGCGGAATCTGGAAGTCAATCAACGGTGGAACTTCGTGGACGGCGCTAACCGACAAGCTCGATTCTTTGTCGATCGGCTCGCTCGAGTGGGTCAGCTCGGATGCCACAAACAACACGTTTTTGGTGGGAACCGGGGAAGGGCCGAACGGCTTCTATTACAGCGCCGGAATTTTCCGCACGACCGATGCGGGTGCCACCTTCAGCAAGCTGGCCGGGTCGTCCATTTTCGAGCGTTCGGCCATCCCGGCTGTTCTTGTTGATCCGGCCAATGCGTCGAACATCGTTGTTTGCGTGACTGCTGGGCAGCACACACCAGGCGGCGGAATTGCCGCACCCACATCGGGGCTCTACCGCTCGACCGATGCGGGAGTGACATTCACCCAGGTGAAGACCGGATTCTGTGAATCGTTGCGTGCAACCCCGGGCGACTTCGCCGTGCAGTACGCGTCGCTTACGGGCATTGGTGGCAACGCCGATGGCTTGTACAAATCGACCGACGGCGGCGCGACGTTCCCGGCCAAGCTGACGATGCCCGGTGTCCCCAACGATTTCAAACGCCTCAACGTAGGAATCGGTGCGGGCAGTGCTGCGAATCGAAACATCATCTATGCAGGCGGCAAGAACGCAGTCGACGCGACGGTGCTCTACAAGTCCACCGACGCTGGAGCGACGTTCACCACGCTTGCGCTCGATTACTGCGCCGCCCAGTGCTTCTACGACAACTACATCGAAGTATCACCGGTGAATCCGAACATTGTTTACTTCGGTGGCGTCGGCCTGTTCCGTACTCTGAATGGCGGAGCGACGTTCGACCAGCCCGGAACAAGCGGAAGCGGCGGCTCCATCCACGTCGACCATCACCTGGGCATTTTCGATCCCACTGATGCGACCGGCAAGGTGATGTTTGAACTCAACGACGGGGGCATCTTTCGCGCCAGCGATGCGGACAACGCGGCTGCTGCCAGCGTCGGTTTCCTGCCGATCAACAGCAACGTCGGGTCGCTCCAGCATTTTGACATCGATCCACATCCGACCAACCCCAACATCGTATTCAGCGGCAACCAGGATAACGGCTCGCTGTTTCGTACCAGTAGTGACACCTGGGTGGAATACTGTGGTGGAGACGGCGGCTATGCACTGATCGACAAGACCACGCCAACGACCATGTATTGCTCGTTCAATTTTTCCAGCGGCACAGGACCATTCAATATAAGGAAAACGGTCAATAGCGGCGCCGATGCATTCGCCACCAATGTGAGCATCACGACGGGTACCGACACCGGCGAGTTCATCTCGCCGCTCATCATGGATCCGACCACATCGACGACGCTGTATGCCGGTACCTCGCGGGTCTACAAAACCGTCGATGGCGGCACATCTTGGGCGCCGGCATCGTTGTCCGGCGGGACCGGAAATATCACCGCACTGGCTGTGGCACCAACCACCCCCGCGCACGTCTGGGCCGGAACGGCAGTAGGTCGAATCGAGCTCAGCACCGATGGAGGTGTCACCTGGACGAACCGCACGACAGCTGCGCTTCCCGGTCGCTTCATCACATCGATCGCCGTTTCACCGACCGACCACAACACGGTCTATGTGTCCTTCTCAGGCTTCAGCGCCGCTACCCCGGCGGGTCACATTTTCAAGTCCATCGACGGTGGTGTGAGCTGGTCCAATTCGGGAACCACCCGCGCTCCTAGCGCATTGCCAGACATTCCGGTGAATTCAATTGCCATCAACCCAATGAACGCCAGCGTGGTGTACGCGGGTACTGACGTTGGCCTCTACACAAGCCTGGATGGCGGCGCGACGTGGGAGAAGTTCACCAACTTCCCGAATGCCGGGGTGAGTAGGGTCAAGATCAGCGTCGGAGCGGGTATTATCGCGGTCGGAACCAACGGTCGCGGTACATGGACGACACCGCTTTCCGATCGCATTTTTTCCAACGGGTTCGATTCCTAGGCAGACCAATCCCGGTAGTTGATTAGTCGTCCGGATGCAGTCACAAGAGCGCCGGACGTCCGACTAGTCGCCTCCGTAGCGAACGTTGGCCGGTCAAGCTGCAATGTTGTTCGGTCCAATCACAGCGACGCTCGCGTCGATCCAAAGGCCGCCCTCCGTGGGCGGCCTTCTTGGTTCTTCAGCGCGGTGGCGCCTGTTGCGGGTAGCCGCGTAGCTCCACTGACCAACGCAGTGCGCCACTGCTGGTTTCGTACGCCACCAGTTCACGCGCTCGACTGCCGCCGCGGTTTGAGGGCGGGATTTTCTCGATCAGCATCACCACGGCATCAGCAGCAACATTGGCGCAGGCTTGCCCAGGCGGATACGGAACGCTGGCGACCGGGCGCAGAGTACTCAGCGAATAGACATGCCAGCTTGTCGACGCTTTGGCATTCGCTTGGAGGGCACCATCGTGGACAAACAGGTATCGCGCATCGGGTGATGTTTGAAGTGCCATATTGGACCCCTGCGCCAGTTGTCGTGTCGCATCGAGTTGACCGGACGGCGAACGCCAACGACGTGCCGACAACGTTTGCCCATCCAGGCGCGCAGTCAGATCGAGGGCCACCATGGTATCGCCGTCGACGATGGGCGTGTCACTCCATTCCGAGCAATTCCACCAGGTCGTCGTCT
>JAYUYW010000184.1:0-29459 GCA_043752325.1 Rhodanobacteraceae bacterium
ATGCGCGACTCGATCAATACCTGCTGCACCGGTCGATCCAGCGTCGCCACCAGCTGGCGGATTTCCGCAATCTTGGCCGGCGTATCGCTGATCAAAAGCGTGTTGGTGCGCTCGTCATAGGTGACGCTGCCGCGCGTTGACAGGAATCCGCGCTGGGAGCTGCCGGTCTGACCCTGCCCACCGGCGGTCTGGCCGGACTGGGTGTCCTTGGTCAGCAGTTCAACGATGTCCTTGGCCTTTCCGTAGCTTATCGGAATGATGTCGGAAACCAGCTCATCCTGTTCCAAGCGCTTCATGCGCGCGGCGGCGAGGTCCTGCTCGTACTTCGCGATTTCTTCTTGCGGACCAACCCAGATGACGTTGCCTTGCGAGCGCTTGTCCAGCCCTTTCGCGCGCAACACCAAATCAAGTGCCTGGTCCCAAGGTACGTTCAACAAGCGCAGGGTTACGTTGCCTTGCACGCTGTCGGCGACGACGATGTTGAAGTTGGATTCTTCGGCAATCAGCTGCAACACCGAACGTACCGGGATGTCCTGGAAATTGAAGGTAACCCGGGCACCGTTGTAGACCGGCGGTGCATCGCGGTTGGCGATCTTGTCGTCGACTTTCTTTGGACCGATTTCGAGCACGTAATCATTACCGGCCTGGTATGCGGACTGTTCGTACGGCGACGTCGCCATGATCTCCAACTGCGCACGGCCGTTGCTGCTGCGGGCGTCGATGCTGCGTACGGGCGTCGCGAAATCGGTGACATCGAGCCTGCGCGCTTGCGCAGGCAGAACGTCGACGTTGAGCAGGTCGAGCACAATGCGATCACCTTCGCGCTTCAGATCCACGGCGGCACCGGCCTGGGCGAAGCTCAGCACAATGCGTCCCTCTCCGTCTTTGCCACGACGGAAATCAATGTTGTTCAAAGTGTTTGACCGCGATGTCGCCGCGACCGCCTTTGTTGGATTGCCGGCTGACGCGGCGGCGACGTAGTTGGCCGATTCGCCGATGCCGTTGTTGACCGTGACGACCAACTGGTTTGCGTTAATGCGGCTGACGTAACTGGCCGGTCTGAACAGGCCGATTACCACGCGCGTACGACCGCCAGCTTCAACGATGTTCAAGCCGGACGTTGCGCCGGTGCTGACTTCGAGCCGGCGCTTGCCAAGCTCATTGCGGGTATCACTGAAATCCAGTGCGATAGTCGGAGGCGTATCGGTGGTGAAACCGTTCGGTAGCGCGGGCGGCGAATCGAAACTAAGGCGCAGTTCGACCTTTCCTCCCGGTAGCGCCGTGTAGGCGACATCCCTGAGCGCATTCGCGGCATGCGCGCCGGTCGCGGCAAGCGTCAGCCAGCCGACGCAGGCAAACGCCGTCGCGGCAGTGCGTCGACGCAGCGCGCCGGTAACTCCGCTGGAAGGCGCGTCAAATTCAGTATTGCTCATTGTTGTTCCCCACCCTCGTTCACTGTGTCGCATCGCCAAGGACCATCGATACCGGCCGCTCCATCCAACCGCCATTGCCATTGGAAACCAATTCGACCAATTCGATATGATCCTCGGCCAGAACGGTGATGCGTCCATTGTTTTGTCCCATATAGTTGCCGCGACGAACGCGGTGGATGACGTTGTCCGGGTCGCGCACCAGCACGATCAGCCCGGCGCCCTTGCCGAGCGTGCCCATCATTTTCAGGCCGTCGAGCGGAAACGATTCCAGTGGCTCGTGCGGCCGGTTCTCGTCCGGTCGCGGGCCGCTGTCGACCACTTCTTCCTGTTCGGAGGCACTCGCACTGAAGGGATCGCGCCGTCCGTCTTCGTGGTACTCGAATGTTTCGAACGTTTTCGGTACTGGAATAGGGTCCAGCGGCGGGCCTTTCTTCAATTTTTGCTGAGCCACCCACTCGCGCAGGTCGGCGTCACCACGACTGCACCCGACCATGCCGGCAAAGCCCAGCAGCAACGCGTATGCGACGATCCATCGAACCAGTCTCATCATCACTTGGCCCCCGCCGGTGGTGGTGGCGGTGGTGGTGGCACCGTGCCCGGCGGCGGTGCCAATGCAGCCACTTCATCGTCTTCCAAGTAGCGATACGTCTTGACCGTCCCTTCAAGGAACAGCTCACCTCGCTTCGCACCGGTCGGCGGATCGCTTGCGCCAGTTGCGACGGCTGGCAGTAACGACACATCGTGCAGGGTCAGGATGACGACACGCGGCAACGACGCAACGCCACTGATGAAGTTACCGAACTGGTGGTAGCTGCCACGCAGCTTCAGCGCGATCGGCTTTTCCGCGTAATAATCCTCGGGCCGAACCTGCTCGGGGCCCGGTTGGAAGATTTCAGTGGTGATACCCGCGCCCAGCGCAGTCTGCGAAATGTCGACCAGCAGATCGGGCATCTCGGTCTTGTTGGGCAGTTGGCGCAGCAACTCGCGAAGCATCTTCTGCATGTTTTCCAGTTGCTCGGTCAGCGCTTCGAGGTTGGCGGCCCTTCCCTGCTTCTGGACGAACTGGGTGCGCAGCGTCTGCTCGTTGTTGACCAGACTTTCCAGTTCTTCCTGCTTGGGCTGGACCATCAGATACCAGCCCAGTGCCATCAACAGTCCGAGCACCACCGCGCAAAAGAATAGTTTGACCGGCATAGGCCAGCCACCGATGTTGTTGCGGTCCAGGCCGCGCAGATCATCGATCAATTTCATCGAGTCGGCTCCTGGCTGGGCGGGTTCGCAGATTGCGCCGGATCGTTTATCGGTTGCGCATTTTCGAGTTCTATCGGCGCAGCTGGTGTAGTGGCTGGTATTGGGATGGGCTGATCCGGGTTGGGTTCGCTGGGCGGGCTGTCCGTGCCGACCGGCATGTCTGGAATCGGCTCGGCTGCGGGCACAGCATTGGACGCGTCGGAAGGTACTGGCACGGCTTGGTCAAGCTCGGTCGCTTTCGCCGGTGTCACGCGCAGATCACCCGGTGCGAGCTGGATCGCCTCGGCCATGTCAGCGGCTGCCGCGGCGGCGGCGATGTCTTCGGGCGATTTCTGGTCGCCGGCCTTGAGCACCTTGACGCTCAGCGAAAACTTGTACGGCAGGCGCGGGTCGGCATCCGTCATACCGGTTCTGTTCTCGATCTTGGTGACTTCACTGCGACCCATCCATTGCGAGCGATCAATGTTGCGCATGTAGTTGGCAACGCGGGTGTTCGACTCGGCGATGCCTTCGAGCGTCAACTGGTCGCTGACCTGCTTGAGGCCAGTCAGGCGCACGCCATCGGGAATGGTGACGACTAACTCATCCAGGAGATGGACCATCTGCGTGCGATTCGCCTGTAGAAGCTCGATGGCGTTCTTGCGGCCGATAAGTCGCGACTTGGTCTTGTCCAGTTCATTGATCTTCTCGATCCGCTTGTCCATCTCGGCGATTTCGCTGGACAGGTAAGCGTTGCGCGCGGTCTGGTTATCGACAATTGCGCCGGTGATCATCGACCACAGGAACACCACCAGCACGCCAACGATCGCAGCGCCGCCCAGCATGGTGTAGAACTCGCGCTCACGCAGCCTGCGCCGCTCTGCTCGCCAGGGCAGCAGGTTAATTCGCGTCGTCATACGTCAAAGCTCCTCAACGCGAGGCCGCAGGCAATCATCAATGCCGGTGCATCCTGCGCCACGGCCTGCGCCTGTACCCGACCTGACAACGACATGCTTGCGAGTGGGTTGGCGACCACGCAGGGAACCGACAACTGTTCCTGCACCATGTCGGTGACGCCGACGATCGCGGCGCAACCACCTGCCAACACGACCTGGTCCACACGGCTGTGTTCGCTGCCCGCGAAGAAGAACTGGAGCAATCGACTGATCTGCTGGACCATCGCCTCCTTGAAAGGCTGCAAAACCTCGATGTCGTACGACTCGGGCAATCCGCCCTGGCGCTTGGCGAGGCCGGCATCTTCATAGGAAAGGCCATATCGACGCATCACTTCATCGGTCAACTGCTTGCCGCCGAAGATCTGCTCGCGCGAATAAATGGTGCGTTGACCCTTCAGCACAAGCAACGTTGTCATGGTCGCGCCGATGTCGATGATCGCGATCAGGCCGTCTTTAGACACCGACAGTTGATCGACAATTAACTGGAACGCGTTTTCCATCGCGAACGCTTCGACATCGATTACTTTCGCGGTCAGCCCGGCGAGATCGAGCGCCGCAATACGAATGTCGACGTTTTCGTTCCGAGACGCGGCCAGCAGCACGTTGACCATTCCGGGATTTTCGTTGACCGGCCCAATTACCTCGAAATCAAGGCTGACTTCCTCGATTGGGTAAGGTACGTACTGGTTGGCTTCCAGCTGAACCTGGGCTTCCATATCAGCTTCGTCCAGATCGGCCGTCATCGGGATGACTTTGGTGATGACCGATGAGCCGGACACGGCCGCCGCAGCGAGCTTCGACTTGGTGCCGGAGCGAGCAACGGCACGCCGTATCGCATCGCCAACGGCTTCCACGTCAACAATGTTCTTTTCAGCCACCGCATTGGGCGGCAGAGGCTCGACCGCGTAGTGCTCGATACGATAGCGCCCGCCGACTTGTGCCAGCTGAAGCAGCTTTACCGCAGTCGAACTGATATCGATCCCCACAAGCGCGGGTGCATTTGAACTCAGTAGCCCCATGTTTTTCTCATCCTAAACCGATTGACGGAGTGGCGGCTTGTGAACCTTCTCTGAGTGAGCTTACACAAAATCAACAACTCCGCGCGATACGTGCGTCACATCCGTAACGGTTCGAAACGCCCGGCGGTGCTGCCACATGGCCTACCGTCCACGAATAAATGTTGGAATCAGCGGTGTTCTGGCGACCGATAACGGCCCCAGCGCAAGCCGCAACACGCATTGACCTGCCCGCGAACCGCCCGCGTCGTGCCTGTCCGACATCATATCGAGGCCCTATACTCGACTGAATCCGTTCGAACGCAGCAACCATCCTTTTGATGAGAACCCCTCGCTTTCTCCGCTACGCGTTGTACTTGGCGCTGGCCGGTGTCATTGCTGCCGTCGCGGTTGTCGGGATCGTCTACTGGTTGATCGTGCCCGGCCTGCCCTCCGTGGAAACACTAAAGGATATGCGCCTGCAGGTTCCGCTGCGCGTCTATTCCAGCGATGGCAAGTTGATGGCGACCTACGGCGAAACCCGTCGCATCCCGGTGACGATCCAGCAAATTCCCGAACAGCTGCAAAACGCGTTTGTATCGGCCGAAGACGCTGATTTCTACACTCATGGCGGTCTGGATTTCGGCGGAATCATGCGCGCGGTCTGGCTAATGGTCAGCACCGGCAGCAAGCACGTCCCCGGCGGCAGTACGATTACCCAGCAGGTGGCGCGAAACTTCTTCCTGAGTTCCGAGGTGACCTTCACCCGCAAGATCTCGGAGATGTTTCTGGCGCTGCGAATCGAAAGCGCCCTCAGCAAGGACGAGATCCTCACCCTCTATTTGAACAAGGCGTTCTTCGGCAATCGTGCGTACGGCGTCGCCGCGGCGGCAGAGTTTTACTATGGCAAGTCACTTGATCAGCTCAGCCTGCCCGAGAACGCCATGCTGGCTTCGTTGCCAAAATTCCCGTCCACGGGCAATCCGCTGGCGAACCGCACCCGCGCAACGCAACGTCGGGACTACGTGCTCGGTCGCATGTTCGAGAACAAGTACATTGCTGCGGATCAACTGGAATCGGCCCGGCGCGAGCCCGACCTTTCCTATGCGCACGAGCCACCGATCGAGATCGACGCCGCCTATCTCGCCGAAATGGTTCGCCAGCAGGCGATCGCTCTGCTCGGCAACGAGGCTATGGACGATGGTTACGTCATTCATACCACGATTCAGTCGCCACGCCAGGAAGCTGCCAATGCCGCCGTGCGAAACACCTTGCTTTCCTACGATCGCCGCCACGGCTGGCGTGGCGCGGAAGGCCATGTCGAAATCGGCGACGACCCCGATGTCCAGACGGCTCTTTCCGATTTCCGGTCCGTCGCCGGACTGATTCCGGGACTGGTCACGCAGGTTGATGCGAAGTCCGCGACGGTGCAAATGGCGGATGGACAAAGCGCAACTCTCGACATGCAAGCGGTGTCATGGGCACGACCCCAGCAAGACGAAACCCGTCGCGGAGCCGCGCCAAAAAGCGTGCATGCCGTTCTGAAGCGAGGAGATGTTGTGCGCCTGGCCCGCGCCACCGAAGAGAGCTGGACGCTGTCGCAGGTGCCCAAGGCGCAGGGAGCAATGGTATCGCTCGACGTGGGCGACGGCGCGGTGCTGGCCTTGGTCGGCGGATTCAATTTCCAGCGCAGCAAGTTCAACCGGGTCGTGCAGAGCGCGCGCAATCCCGGTTCCAGTTTCAAACCCTTCATCTATTCGGCTGCGTTTGACCACGGTTTCACGCCCGCCTCGATCGTCAACGATGCGCCGTTGTCGCTGCCCGACCCATCGCGCCCGAACGGCGTCTGGTCACCGTCGAACGACGACAGCCGTTTCCGCGGTCCAATGCGCCTGCGCGAAGCACTGACCAAGTCGGTCAACCTGGTGTCGGTGCGCCTGCTCGATGCGATTGGCGTTCGTTATGCGCGAACGTACATCCAGCGTTTCGGCATTCCGCTGGACCACATGCCAGCCAATCTGTCGCTGGCGCTGGGGACGGCTTCAGTGTCGCCGCTGGATATGGTGCGGGCTTATGCAACCATCGCCAACGGCGGTTATCTGGTCGATCCATACTTCATCTCCGAAATCGTCGACCGCGATGGCAAAGTTGTATATGCGGCCAACCCGGCGGTCGCCTGCAGAGACTGCCCGGAACGCAACGGCCAAGTCGCCGCCGAACCGCCCGCGTCGTCGCTGGACGGCAGCGCGCCGGTGCTGGTCCCAACGCTGGATGTTCCAGCAACGCCGCGACTTGCCCCACGCACGCTCGACCCGCGCAACGATTTTCTCATCACTTCAGTGATGCGCGACGTGGTCCGACGCGGTACCGGTGCTGGGGCAATGGTGCTCAAGCGCAACGACCTGGCCGGAAAAACCGGCACTACCAACGATCATCGCGAGGCCTGGTTCTCCGGTTTCAACGACCGGGTTGCGACGACGGTATGGACCGGTTTTGACGATTTCAGCTCGCTCGGCAATGGCGAATTCGCATCCAAGGCTGCGCTGCCGATCTGGATCGACTACATGCGCGAGGCCCTCAAGGACATGCCTGAGAACAATCTCGACATGCCGTCCGGCGTCGTCAGCGTGCGCGTCGATCGCGACAGTGGTTACCTGGCCGATGCGGGCGATCCGGACGCCATTAACGAATTCATGAAGTCCGAAGACGTCGACCGCCTCGCCGCAATGCCACGATACGAACTCGACGAAACCGAGCAGCACGAAGCCTACGACGTCTTCTGAGCCAAGGATGCGTTGAACAGGTCCACGCGCAGGCGGCTTGATGTCCGAAAGGTCTCCAGATCGGCGTGCCTTGACTTGCGGGCAGTCACATCGGTGACGCCTGTGCGGACTTTTTCTGAGCATTTCTAACAATGGCACGCAACCGTCACGGTGATCACTCGCGTCGGCGCATCGCGGTCGAAGCCGCGCGTCTGATGAGCGAATCGGGTTTGCGCGATTTCCACGCCGCCAAACGCAAGGCCGCGCAGCGACTTGGCATTAATGACGAGGCCGTGTTGCCGAGCAATCGCGAGATCGATGTCGCTCTTCGCGAACACCAAGCATTGTTCCAGCCTGACCACGCCCTTCTTGTCACCGAACTACGGCGCAACGCTGTCGATGCGATGCGCTTTTTCGCACGCTTCCAGCCACGGCTGGTCGGGGCTGTGCTTGATGGCAGCGCCGATGTGCACAGCGCGGTTTGCCTGCACGTGTTTGCCGAAACCAGCACTGATGTCCGCGTCTTCCTAATGGAACAGGGCATGGAATTCGACGAATCTTCGCGCAGCTTGCGCTACGGCCATGAGGATCGGCGCGAAGCCGCCGTGCTTCGCTTCGCCGCCGATGGGCAACCGTTCGATTTGACCGTACTGCCCTTCGACGACCTGCGCCAAGCGCCATTTGACCGGATCACCGAACAACCGATGCAACGAATGGATCGAGTCGCATTGCTCGAACTGCTTGCTCAAACCGAATGAACGAACGATGAGGTGGACCGCTTGTCGTTTTCCCGCCGGCGCTCTACCGTTGCGCCGATGACATCCAGTCCCCCGACCACGCGCAGCCTCCGTCTGCTCAGTTGCAACATTCTCGCTGGCGGCAGCATGAGCCGCTATCGGGACTACATCACCCGCAGCATGCATCAGGTACTGCCGGGTAGTCGCAAGCGTGACAACCTTGATGGGCTCGCGAAGTTGATCGGCGAATTCGATTTGGTCGGCCTGCAGGAAGCGGATGCCGGCAGCTTCCGATCCGGCTTCCTCAACCAGACCCAATACCTCGCCGAAGCGGCCAGTTTTCCGTACTGGAGCCATCAGCCGAACCGGCGTGTCTCCAAACTGGCGGCGTCGAGCAATGGCCTCTTGGCGCGTAACAAGCCGGATGAAGTGGTCGACTATCCACTACCCAGCCGCATTCCCGGCCGCGGTGCCTTGTGGACGCGCTTTGGAGAAGGTGACGATGCCCTGATCGTCGTCGTGGCACATTTGTCGCTCGGTGCGCAGGCACGAGCAAAGCAGATGGATTTTCTCGCCGAATTGCTTTCGAACACACCGCGGGCAGTCTTGATGGGCGATCTCAACACGACTCATGACAGTCCAGAATTGCGCCGATTTCACGATCGCAGTGGCATGGTTACGCCGGTTGCCGCCCCAGCAACCTTCCCCAGCTGGGCACCTCGTCGTGCCATCGACCACATTCTTGTGTCGCCAGACATCCTCGTCGAAAAGCTGTGGACGCTCCCGCATCCGGTGTCCGATCACTTGCCGATCGCGGCAAGTATCCGAATCCCGATCACCAGCGCGACGTCGACCGCCTGATCGTTGCCGAAAACGGTTCGGAGCAGTGGACACACTCGCGGACCTCCATGGCCGGCCGCATCAACGCCAAGGTGATGTTGGTCACGGACGGTGAAGACACGCGTGCTCAGACCGTGCACAGCAGAAAATCTGCAACCAGCGTTGAACGAAAAATGGCGCAGACGTCGGGGGGTTGAGGCAACGGCTTCTTCAAGCAGGAAATACAAAATCGAGTTGTACGACCGCGTCCTGGGTCGAAGCCGACATCGTTGGCAAGGACGACGCAACCAATCCCGCCGAGGCGGCGTCCTGGTTGATCCGGTGCAGGCATGGGCTCTCAGGCGCCCGTGCCTGAGTCGTCAGTTTGCGTCGCGCGTCGCAATGCGATAACGAACGCTCCGCTAGACTATGCGGCATGAAATTCAGCTTGCAGATGCAACCGTTTCTCTGTCATTTTCTCGCATCGGTTGCCGGGTTGGCGGCGCTGCTGCCATTGGCTGCGCATGCGGTTGATCGCACTGCGCAACGAGCACGTTTCGGCGCAGTACTCGCCGCAAGCGAAACCGCCCGAGAAGATTGGAAGCAGATGGCTGTCGGCCTGGAGAACTACCCGCTGTTTCCGTATCTGGAATACAACGCGATCACGCAAAGCAAACAGCCACTGCAACGAGTCGAAGTCGAGAACTTCCTCAAGCGCTGGCCCGGCACCCTGCCCACCCGTGACTTGCGCGACCGCTGGTTGCGCCAGCTCGGCAAGTCCGGCGATTGGCGCACCTTCCTTGCAGACTGGGAAGCCACACCTGCGCGTGACATCGCCTGCCTGCACTTGCAGGCGAAACTCGCGACGGGGGAGAAGATCGACTACGCGAAACAGGTTGAACCACTTTGGTTGCAAGTCAGTCCTTCGCCCGAGACCTGCGCGAGTGTGTTCACAAACGCGCAACGCGGCGGGCACCTTGATCGCACAAAGATCTGGCAACGCATTGATCGCGCCGCCGATGCGGCCCAGCCTGAAACCATCCGTGCTGCGGCTTCGTTGCTCGATGCATCGGATCGCGTGGACGCGCTGCGCATCGCCGATGCCATTGGCAATCCGGCCGGCACTTTGGCAAAGGCGTCCACCTGGTCGGACCAGCCGCGCAATCGCGTCGCGATCAGCCATGGCCTGCGTCGCTACGCCCGCCGCGACAGTGGCGCTGCCGACACGGTTTGGGCGTCGCTGCGGGACAAGTTTGTGTGGGATGCCGATCAGAAAAATCGCATTCTCAACGCGATAGCGGTGTATCGCTCGACCAGCTATTCCGACGACGCATTGGCCCGTCTCAAGGCATTGCCCGAAGCAGCCGCTGACGACATATCGCGCGAATGGCTGGTGCGCACCGCACTCGCCAGCGGCGACTACGATGCGACCCTGAAAGCGCTGCAATCGATGCAGGGCAAGCAACGCGAAGACGAACGCTGGCGGTATCTGGAAGCGCGCATGTTGACCAAGCTCAAGCGCAACGACGAAGCGGGCCCGGTGTACGTCGCACTCGCGCGCGAAGCGAACTTTTTCGGCTTCCTCGCTGCCGACTGGATCGACGCGCCGTATTCTATTTGCCCTATCGTGCTGACCGAAGACAAGCTGGCCGAACAACACGTCGCCGAACAGCCGGACTTGCTACGCGCATTCGAATTCCACGCGATGGGCAAGTCTCCGGAAGCACGTCGCGAATGGGATTTCGCGCTGACCAAGTTTGATGAAAAACAACGACGTGTTGCCGCCAATCTTGCGTTTCGAAGTGGCTGGTACGACCGCGCCGTGTTTGCCTTGTCGGGCAATCCAGAAACTCAACGCATGTATGAGCAGCGTTTTCCTTTGGGCGAGCGCAGTCGCGTCGTACGCGAGTCGCGCGCCTCCGGCATCGACCCCAGCTGGGCCTATGGCATCATTCGCGCCGAAAGCGCATGGATGAGCGATGCGCGCTCCCATGCCAATGCCTACGGATTGATGCAATTGCTGCCGGGCACCGCCAAGCGCGTTGCCAGTGCATACGGCATTCCCTTCTCGGGTTCGGGTACGGCCTTGTTCGATACCGATCTCAATATATCGTTGGGCACGCGCTTTCTGGGGATGATGGCCCAGCGCTATGACGGTAGCCCGTGGCTGGCCAGCGCCGCGTACAACGCCGGCGAAGCACCGGTGGACCGCTGGCTAGCCGCTCGCGGAAGTTTCGAACCGGATTTTTTCATCGAAACCATCCCCTACAAGGAAACCCGCGAATATGTTTCGCGCGTGCTCGCCTTCAGCGTGATTTACGATTGGCACCTCAACGGCACGGTAACGCCGCTCTCAAATAAATTGCCGCGCATCGGTCAGGCGTATGTCGCGCCCAGCGACAAGTCGGCGCGCAAGTCCGTGGTCTGCGCGCCGATGCCAGCACCAGCCCGCAACGTTGATGCGGATTCTGCGCCGACTGCTACGCCGGGCGCCGACTCATCCGAGCCTGTCGCATTGGAGTGGCAGCCTTGATGGCGACGTTGTCGCTTTCGCGTGTCTCGGCGAGCTCCAGTCGGGTCAAGCGTTTCTTCCGGCTGCCGCCGGCCGAGTCACTTTTCTGCTCGCACAGAAAAGTAACCCAAAGATGCGACCCGATGGCCTGTCGCCCGAACGGTGAAACCGTGCCGGTATGCAAGTACTGGCCGGGTTCGGCTGAAGGCACATCCTGTGCCGCAGTCGAAGCCACGCGATCCATCGCATGGCCCGCAAGCGGCTTCTCCGTCCAGCACTTGCGGACAGGAACGGGCGGGTGAGTCACAAGCAACTGCAACCGCCGCGAAGCGGCGGCTCTACGCAGCGCTTCGCGCTGCGTGCCTTCGACCTACCTCCCGTTTCGTGGAGGCGAGCTGGCGCAGAGAAGGCCCGCAGGGTGGCTCGAATGGATTCGGGCCAGTTGGGCGTCAGTGCAGGGATGCACTGTCGTCAAACCCCGGAGCCAGCTTGCGCAGTCGTGCGGCGTCATCGCACGACCGACCCGCCACGGGCGCATCTTTTGGTTACTTTTCTGTGCGAGCAGAAAAGTGACTGGGTCGGCGGCAGCCGAACCATACGCTTGACACACCTGGCGATAGCCGAACACAGCGAAAGCGTCGAAGTCGCGACAATGGAACGCGACGCAAGAGCCGGACCCTCACCCCGGCCCTCTCCCGACGGGAGAGGGAGACCAGCGCCGACCGTTCTCCCGGCGGAAGAAGGGACAACAACCTCGCCGATGGGCCAACATCGAAACCGGATAAATCGGCGATGATCCGATTCGAGAATGTCGCCAAGAAGTATTGGACTGGTCACGAGGCGCTGGCCGACGTCAGCTTCGACATCCAACCCGGTGAAATGGTGTTCCTAACCGGCCGCTCCGGCGCCGGCAAGAGCACGGTGTTGCGCTTGCTCAGCCTGGTAGCGCGACCGTCGCGCGGCAAGGTGTTCGTCGATGGCCAGCCGCTCGCATTAGTGCGTCGTCGCGGCATTGCGAAACTGCGGCGCGACATTGGCATGGTGTTCCAGGATCACCGATTGCTGCTGGATCGCAGCGTGTTCGAAAACGTCGCGTTGCCGCTGCTGATCCGCGGACTGCGCAAGGACGAGATCGCTAAGCGCGTACGTGCTGCGCTGGACAAGGTCAGCCTGCTCGACAAAGAACGCGCGGCTCCAATCACACTTTCGACCGGTGAGCAGCAACGCGTCGGCATTGCGCGTGCCATTGTCGCCAAGCCCGCTTTGCTCATCGCTGACGAACCAACCGGCAACCTCGATCCACAATTGTCGATGGAGATCATGCAGTTGTTCGCCGAGTTCACGCAGGTAGGCACCACCGTGCTGATCGCCAGCCACGACCTGCACCAGATCAAGCGCATGAACAAGCGCGTATTGGTGCTCGACAACGGCAAGTTGATCGATGACTTTCGGCCGGAGCCGGTGCCATGATCGGCCGCCGTCCAAAAAACAATCATCGGCTCGCGGCCTCACGACCAATGGCAGAAGCCGCGCCGGCAAAGACCAAGGCAGCGCCGCACGCACGTCGCGACACCGAAGTTTCCGCATTGCGCGCCTGGCGCCAACAGCATCGCCACAGCGTTCACGCCAGCCTCGCACGGATCGCGTCCAAGCCGGTCGGGCTGGTGTTGACGGTGCTGGTGCTCGGTGTTGCCATCTCCTTGCCGTTGTTGTTCTGGGTAGTGATCGACAATGCGCGCGGCCTGTCGTCGGGATTGCGCGACGCTGGCCAAGTCACGGTGTTCCTGAAGCCATCTGTGGATGTACACGACGCAGCCGGTTACGCGAATCAGTTGCGCAGCGATCCCGCAATTTCGGCTGTCACCTTGCGTTCACCTGAGCAAGGCCTGGAAGAGTTTCGCAGTCTTTCCGGTTTTGGCGACGCGCTTGATGCGCTCGACGGCAATCCATTGCCTAGCGTACTGGTAGTGACACCTCACGAGATTGCGGCTTCCACCACAACAGCTGTACGCGATGCGACCTTAATCGCCACGCTGCGCGCCGATAGCCGCGTCGACCTGGTCCAGTTCGACGTCGAATGGCGCCGTCGGCTCGCCGCAATTCTCGACTTCGGCACGATGGCGCTAAATGCGCTGGCAGTGTTGCTCGGCGTAGCCGGACTGTTGATTATCGGCAACACGATTCGTGTCGACGTTCAGTCGCGACTCGATGAAATCGAGGTGCTGCAACTGATCGGTGCATCGCGCGGTTTCATTCGCCGTCCGTTCCTATACGCGGGCGGCTGGTATGGATTGTTTGGTGGCGCGGCAGCTGTCGTTATCATCATTGTCCTCGAACTGGCGGTTGCACCCGCACTCGGCCAGTTGCTGGAGAGTTATGCTCACCGTTTCGAGGTGCGCGGCTTGGGTCCTTTGGTGGCTCTGCCAGTGGTCCTCGGTAGCGCAGGGTTGGGTTGGATCGGCGCGTGGCTAGCAACCGCACGACCATTGGCATCCGGTTACCACATTGAGTAGGCAAGTCAGCATGAACACGTCCGCCGATACAGCCCCTTCCGTTTCGCCCCAACACGAAGGCGCGCGTGCGCGCGTGCTCGTTGTCGACGGTTCGCGCGTTGTCCGACTGTTGATCGGCAGCGTGCTGCGCCGCTCGCTGGCCGAGGTTGACGTAGTCGCCGAAGAGAGCGGTGCGGCGGCGCTGGCACGTCTCGCGGCAGAGAAAGTCGATCTGGTGACGATCTCGTTGCGACTGCCGGACATGGACGGACTGGAGTTGGCAAAACGAATTCGCGCTGGCACGACCCAGCATTTCGTGCCGATCATCGTCGTCTCTGGTGACGTGCAACCGCGACTGGAATCGCGATCGCTGGGTGACGACGTAACCGACTATTTCGACAAGTCGCTGGGACTGGATGCCTTGTCCGAATTCATCCGTGGCTATGTGTCGCCGCAGCGGCGCGAAGAAGGCACTGTGCTGTACATCGAGGACAGCCAGGTCGTAACCCTGGCGACTCGGCGCATCTTGGAACAGCATGGCTTGAAAGTGCTGCATTTCGTCAGCGTGGAAGATGCGTTGGCGTACTACCGCGAAGTTTCCAAACTTGGTGGAGATACGCTGTTCGACCTGGTGTTGACCGATGCTCGCCTGAAGGGTGAGCTGTCCGGTGTCGATCTGGTGAGCCACCTGCGCGGCGAGTTCGACCTCGGTCGAGATACGATGCCGATCATCGTGATGACCGGCGACGAGAATCCCGGCAAACAGGCGCAATTGTTGCGCGGCGGCGCCAACGACCTGGTCACCAAGCCGGTCGACGATCAATTGCTGATGACCAAGATCCTGTTCCAGTTGAGGGTTGCGCGCCGCGTGCGGGAACGACGTCGCGGCAGTGCATGAGTGAGGCCGCTGACGCAGCAACGGCGGCGGACCGGGTCAAGCTGAAAGCGTCTTGGAAGTCAAGACTAGGCAGCCAATTCGACACACCGGAAATGCTCGCGCTCGCCGACTTCCTGCGTGTCGAGAAAGCTGCCGGAAAAATCGTGTGCCCGCGTGGTAACGATATCTTCGCGGCGCTGGACGCGACGCCGTTTGAAGGAGTCAAGGTCGTCATCCTTGGACAGGACCCTTATCACGGTCCGGGCCAAGCGCATGGCCTGAGTTTTTCGGTGCGTCCGGGCGTCCATGTCCCTCCGTCGCTGGACAACATTTTCAAAGAGATCGCACGCGACCTAGGTCTCCCGCGACCCAATCACGGATGCCTGCAAGCTTGGGCCGGACAGGGCGTGTTGCTGCTCAATTCCGTTCTGACCGTGCAGCAGGGCCACGCCGGTTCGCACCAGGGAAAGGGTTGGGAAGGTTTCACCAATGCGGTCATCGACGCGCTCAATCGTGAGCGCGACCAGTTGGTGTTCCTGCTCTGGGGCAGCTACGCGCAGGCCAAGGGCAAGCTGATCGATGCGAAACGACATCTGGTGTTGAAGGCGCCGCACCCGTCACCGCTGTCGGCCCACCGTGGATTCATGGGTTGCGGGCATTTCAGCCGCGCCAATGCCTACCTGGAACAGCACGGCAAAGCTCCGATTGACTGGTCAGTGCCGGCGTCTTTTTCGGCCTGAGTCAGTCGCAATGCGCCGATCGACAACTGCGACAATTCTTCACGTTTAACGACGCTTCCCATTACATTCCGTTCACCCGAATCCGCGTAGGATACCGCCCAGTTCAGTAATTCCCTTGGCGCTTGCAAGCGGTTGGTAAAAGTGGGAACTCTGGACCGATTTAGCACTCTCAATGCGGGAGTGCTAAAATGGCTCAATTGGGAGTTAGACAAGATGACAACTGCTTTGGTCGCCAACAATTTGCCCATTCCGAGCCCGCTCGGCAGCCTGGACGCGTACATTTCCGCGGTCCATCAGGTGCCCATGCTCACGCCGGAAGAGGAACAGGCATTGGCTCGTCAGTACACTGACGATGACAACCTGGATGCCGCCAAGCGATTGGTGATGTCGCATCTGCGCTTCGTCGTCCACGTTGCGCGTGGCTATTCTGGCTATGGCCTGCAATTGGGGGATCTGGTCCAGGAAGGCAACATAGGCCTGATGAAGGCGGTCAAGCGCTTTGACCCGGATCACGGTGTGCGTCTCGTGTCGTTCGCCGTGCACTGGATCCGTGCCGAAATGCACGAATTCATCCTGCGCAACTGGCGCATCGTCAAGGTCGCCACAACCAAAGCGCAGCGCAAGCTGTTCTTCAACCTTCGCAAGTCGAAGAAGCGCTTGGGCTGGATGAATCATGCCGAGGTCACAACGATCGCCCAGGAACTGGGCGTGCCGGCGGCCACAGTGCTGGAAATGGAAGCACGCCTGTCCGGCAAGGACGTTACCTTCGATCCGCCTAGCGACAACGAAGATGATGCACGGCCTTCGCCAGCGGCGTTTCTGGTCGACGTCACGGCCAATCCGTACGGTGACGTCGAAGCGGCCGACGAGGAAAGCTCCAAGCTCAACACCCTCAATCAGGGGTTGGCGACGCTGGACGCCCGCTCGCGCGACATCATCGCGCGACGTTGGCTGGACGACGATACCAAGGCCACCCTGCAGGAACTGGCTGACGAGTACGGCGTTTCCGCCGAACGCATTCGCCAGATTGAAGCAAACGCCATGAAGAAGATGCGCGGAATGTTCGACGCTTGACTTCACATCCGCCCTACATCCTGATCGGACTCCCTCCCTGCCCGATCCGGACCCGAAAACGGCCCCGAGGGGCCGTTTTCTTTTTGCGTGGTGGTTGCAATCCCAATCAGGTGCAGCAGCCGTCCTCACCCTTGTGCGTGTGCGCAGCCGTAGCGGCAACGCCGCGAGTCAGGCCGCTGTTGCTGGCAACATGATGATCTGCCAGCACTTGAGCGACACAAGCGGTCACGCGCTTGCCGGTCGGGATATGCAGGAATTCGTTCGGTCCATGCGCGTTCGAGTGCGGACCGAGCACGCCCGTGATCAGAAACTGCGCCTTGGGAAATTTCTCGCCGAGCATGCCCATGAAGGGAATCGAACCGCCTTCGCCGTTATACGCAACCGGTGCGCCGAAGTAGGTCTTCGACGCGCCATCGACCGATTGTTCCAGCCATTCGGCCAGCGGCGGTGCTGCCCAGCCGCTGCCGGCTTTCTCGACATCGAACGTCACCTTCGCGCCGTACGGCGGATCGGCTTCAAGCAGCTTCTTCACGAATTCGCCGGCCTTGATCGCATCGAGCGTCGGCGGCAATCGCAGGCTGAGCTTCGCCGCCGTGAATGGTCGCAGCACGTTACCGGCCGAGTCCAGCGCCGGCAAGCCTGCAATGCCGGTGATCGATAGCGCCGGCCGCCAGGTTCGGTTGAGCACCAACTCGGTCAGGTCCTCGCTGACTGGCTTCATGCCATCCACAAACGGGAACTTGGAATAGATCTCGTCACCCAGAACTTCAGCGGTTCGACCGGCTTGCACGCGGCGCTCGGCGGGGATTTCGGCGTGCAGCTCGGCGGATTTGATGACGCCGGTCTCTTCGTCTTCGAGGCGTGAAAGTATCTGGCGCATAATCCGAAAACTTGACGCAACCACGCCCGATGCATCGCCCGAATGCACTCCTTCGTCGAGCACTTTGACGGTCAGGTTGCCACCAGTCATGCCGCGCAGCGACGTGGTCAACCACATCTGCTCGTAGTTGCCACAGCCTGAATCCAGACACACGATCAACGATGGCATTCCTATGCGGTGGGCGAGGTGATCGACGTAGTACGGCAAGTCGTAGCTGCCTGATTCCTCGCAGGCCTCGATCATCACCACGCAACGCGAATGCGCGATGCCCTGCTTTTGTAAGGCCATGATCGCGGTCAGCGAGCCGAAGATCGCATAGCCATCATCGGCGCCGCCGCGACCGTACAAACGATCACCGTCGATCACTGGTTTCCATGGCCCCAAGTGCTCGGACCAGCCAGTCATTTCCGGCTGCTTGTCGAGATGGCCGTAAAGCAAAACGGTGTCGTCGCCCGTGCCAGGAATCTCGATGAAGATCAGCGGCGTCCGCCCTTCCAGTCGAACCACTTCGATGCTCATACCGGGAACCGATTGCGACTTGGCCCAGTTCTCCATCAGCACGACGGCCTGCTCCATATAGCCGTGCGCTACCCAGTCGGCATCAAACATCGGCGACTTGTTCGGGATGCGGATGTAGTCGACCAGTTGCGGAACGATCTGCTCGTCCCAGACGCCATCGACAAAGCCGGTGATTTCACGAGATTCCATGGAAATTCCATTGCGCGCGGCGGTAACCGCAAGGGCGCCCAGTGTACCGCCAAGCCCCTGAAAACCGGCTGCATCGACGAATTCCTACAAACGACGATGTCGAGCGACGACAACGAGTATCGGCGTCTTGCGCTGATGCGATCACGGCGAGAAGCGGAGACTTTCCATCACCGGGGAACATCCTCCCCGGCCCAACCAAACCAGGAGAAACGCCATGAACTTCAAAACCTTGCTCGCCACCCTTGCCCTAGGCCTCGCCCTCAGCTTCAGCGCTTTCGGCGCGGGTACCGTCGACATAAACAGCGACGATGCGCCCACCCTCGCCGCAGGCCTCAACGGCGTCGGCATGAAGAAAGCCGAAGCCATCATCGCCTACCGCGAAGCCAACGGCCCCTTCGCCGACGCCGACGCACTGGCCAACGTCAAAGGCATCGGCGAGAAGACTGTCGAACACAACCGCGAGTCGATCAGCGTCGGCAGCACCGCCACCGCCAACCCGACAGCGAAGTCCAGCAAGAAGTAAGTCCGCCCCGAGGCGAAACCTGAAAGGGGCGATCCGTCATGGACCGCCCCTTCTTCTTTTTTTCTCTTCCGGGCTGCCGCGAGCAATTTCCAATTGTGGGATGTCTCCTGACTTGTCAAACGTTCCGCCCGAGCGCAGAGCTGCGCTCGTTCGTTGGCTGTTGCCGGATTTGTCAAGCGTTTCTCCCCGAAGCAGGATAATGGCGCAGTGCGCTGCGTAACGCCGCCGCTCTGCGGCGGATGCTTCTTCTTTTGACTCACCCGCCCGTTCCTGTCGGCGAGAGCTGCACGGTAAAGCCGCTCTCGGACCACGCGAGGGTTCGCGTGGCTTCGGCTGCGGCAAAGGATGTGCCTTCAGCCGAACCCGGCCAGTGCTTGCGCAATCGTGCGGCTTCACCGCACGACCGACAGGCCACCGGGCCGCATCTTTGGGTTACGTTTCTGTGCGAGCAGAAAGGTAGCTCGCGCGCCGGCAGGCTAAGAAAAGCTGAACCAGTCTGTCGACGACTGAACCGGCATGAGATTGAACGAACAAAGCCAGATCAAAATGGCTGACTCGCGAAATCCTACGCTCGCCCTTCGGGCCATCCGCTTTGCGGATATTTGCTTCGGCATGCTGCCTTCGCAGTCCCGCTTTCGCGGGGGTGGCACCGATGAAGGACCTGGACGAGGGCTGGACGCTCACCCCCGAACCCGCCTCCAGCGGGCAGTGCGGAACAGAGCGCGTGATAGACTGCGCGTCGCCGTTTCGCGCGCCAGCAGCGTCGTTTTCCATGTTGTACATCCCGACGATCGAGACACCGCGTCTGCGTCTGACCGCCTTGCACGAACGCCATTTCGAAGCCTACGCCAGCATGCTGGGCGATCCCGGCACTATTCGTTTCGTGGGTGATGGGCAACCTCTGGATCGCATGAATGCCTGGCGTTCTATGGCAATGCTGCTCGGCCACTGGGCACTTCGCGGCTATGGCATGTGGGCGGTGGAATTAAAAAATTCGGGTGAATTCATCGGCCGGGTTGGCCTGATGAATCCGGAAGGCTGGCCTGATGTCGAGCTGGGCTGGATGCTCGTGCCTGCACACCGCCAGCACGGCTACGCGACGGAGGCGACCAGCGCGGTGCTGCATTTCGCGTTTCAAAGCCTCGGTCTGCCGCGGCTGATCAGCCTGATCCGTTTCGACAACGTGCGCTCGGAGCGCGTGGCGCGACGACTCGGCGGACGTCAGGGGACGACCATCGACTTCCTTGGCAAGGCGACCCTGGTTTACAGCTACTACCCTGACGACAGCGCAGTCTGATGTTGTTGCGTCACGTGCCCGCAGCCAGCCATCAGCGCACGCGCTGGAAAAACGGCGGCGGCTGGACGACCGAACTCTGTATTGAACCGGCGTCGGCCGACCTCAATGGCGACTTCGATTGGCGGGTCAGCGTTGCCGACATCGACCAGGATGGACCGTTCTCGCTGTTTCCGGGCGTCGAGCGTGATCTGTTCCTGCTGGAAGGCGCCGGCATGATTCTCGACATCGACGATACCGAACAATGCCTCGACCAGCCCCTGCAAGGTGTCCATTTCGTCGGCGAAGCCCGCGTCGATTGCCGACTGATCGACGGACCGACGCGCGACTTCAACGTCATGGTGCGGGCACGCAGCATCGTTGCCTACATCGTGGCGTCTGAGCCTTTGCACGATCTCGCGATTGCCGGTCCGGCCGGCTCGCAGTGGCTGGTCTACGTGTGCAGCGGCGACGCGACCATTGATGCAAATGCCTGTGAAATCAAACTCGGCATGGGCGACGGCTTGCGCATCGATAGCCCCGATCAGCCGGCGGAATTCTTGATCAACAGCACCAGCCGTTTGCTGGTGATGCGTTTCACGCCGCGAGGCAGCGAAACAATTGGTTAGATAGTTCAGCGATCGTCGCGCAAGAATACGATGCCGCCCTCGACCTTTACCGGAAACTTCGCGATCGGCTCATACGCCGGCGGCAACGTAGCCTCGCCGCTACGCACGTCAAAGCGCGCGCCGTGGCGCGGGCATTCCACTTCAAAACCCTCGATAACGCCGCCGGACAATTCGCCGTAATCGTGCGTGCAGACGTTCTCGACCGCGTAGACCTCTCCGTCAATGTTGACGACCAGATACGACACGCCGTTGTGGTCGAGCACGTGGTTTTCGCCGGACAACAATCCGGACATCGCGCAGACGCGCAGCCATTCGCTCATCGTGGTTACCTTGCTTGTGCCGCCCGAAATGACTCGGATTGGCCGACTAGATCAGCTAGATCAATACCTGCACTTTCGTGTAACCAGTGTTTGATCAAGCGATGCGCTACCGACACCGATGACGACAACAGCATCTCGCCGTTGCGTACCTTGCGAACGATGTCATCCGGACTGAACCAGCGCGCGTCCTGCAATTCGCTGCCAAGATTGATTTCGCGCGTCGCGGCACGCGCGATAAAACCAACCATCAGCGATGCGGGGAACGGCCATGGCTGCGAGGAATGGTATTCGCAATCGTCAACGACAACGCCGGCCTCCTCGAACACTTCTCGGCAGACCGCGTCTTCCAGCGTTTCGCCGGGTTCGACGAATCCGGCCAATGCGGAGTACCGCCGTTCCGGCCAACTGGCTTGGCGACCGAGCAGGCAGGCATCGTCGTGGGTTACGATCATGATGACGGCCGCGTCAGTACGTGGAAATTGATCCGCTGCGCAGTCCGGATTCGTGCAATGCGCGCGATGACCGGCAGCAACCAACAACACCATGGCGCCGCAGACCGGGCAGTGGCGCGTGCGTGCCTGCCAGTGCGCCAGCGCACGCGCATAGGCAAACAAACCGGCGTCAAATGATGGCAACTGGCTGCCGGCGCTGCGCAGGTCGAGCCAACGCGCGTCGAGTTGCCGGGCCAGTTCGTCGCTCTCGGCGTCATCAACAACGCACAGGAAATAATCGGCGCTGGCATGACGGCCGAGGAAACTGGCGTGGCGGTCGCTTGCTCCACGTTCGCTATTCAAGATCAAGCGCAGCGCGGCCGAATCGGGATCGACCAAGGCGCGCCCGTCATGGCGCAGTACGATGAAGCGGCTGCCGGCGGCACGCACGCGTTGCGCGAGGTCCGTGTCTCGATCACGAAACTCGCCTTCGCGGTCCAGCGACAGATTGCTGTACGTGTTGGCGCGGCTGCGCGCAAACGCGCTCAAGTGTTGGCGCTCATTCACTGGCGCTGCCTCTTCGTCGCGACTTCGCAACTACATCGCGAATGACGAACCGCAACCGCAAGTAGTCTTCGCGTTGGGATTGCGGATCACGAATTGCGCACCGGTCAACGATTCCGTGTAGTCGATTTCCGCGCCACCCAGATATTGCAGGCTGAGCGGATCAACCAGCAGGGTGACGCCATCGCGATCGACGGCGAGATCGTCCTCGCTACGCTCCTCGTCAAAGGTGAAACCGTACTGGAAGCCAGAGCAGCCGCCGCCGCTGATGTAAACACGTAGCTTCAACTCCGGGTTGCCTTCTTCGGCGATCAGTTCGCTGACCTTTTGCGCCGCCGCCGCGCTGAAGTTGAGCGCTGGGGCGATGCTGTCGAGATAGGTGGGAATGGCGCTGGTCATGGCATTGATGGCGTGGTCATGGCAATGAACATCGTGGTCCTTGACGCACGATTCAAGTCAAGCCCGTTCACAACTTAAGCACTTTCCACAGCAGTCTCGGCATCGTGCTCGCCAACCGCTTCCACACCCGGGGCCGACAAGCGCCGTTGCGGCTCGCTGCGGAATATCATCTTGCCGTTGATTTGCGCGCCCGCGTTCATTTCCAGCACGCAGTAATGGATGTTGCCGTCGACCCGCGCAGCGTTGGCCAGTTCAAGCCGGTTTGCAATATGCAGGTCGCCGACGACTCGGCCATTGATAACGGCGTTGGGAACATGCACTTCGCCATGCACCGATCCGTTTTCGCTCAAGGTCAGCGTGGCATCGCTGCCTTCGGCCTGCACCGCCCCGTCGATCCGGCCATCCACGTGCAGGCCGCCGGTGAAACTGATGTTGCCCTGGATAACGGTTCCCTGCGCGATCAGCGTCGTGATCGACGCACCGTTCCTGACCGTCTTGTTGTTGTTAGCCCACATCACTCGACTCCTCACTACGTTGTGCTTCGGCCCAGTCGAAATCCTGTTCGGCCTGTCCGGCGTTGCCTTTGGCGCCGACGTGCAACCGGCTGGGTGAAAAGCCCTCGGGCAGCACCACGGTCCCCTTGACCTGCTGGAAATACTTGAAACGGTACTCGATACCGGGTGCTGGGTCACGTTGCTGCAACGTTTTCCAATCCAGCTTGGTCAACTTGCCATCGATGATTCCATCGATGGTCAGGCTGACCTCACCTTGCACATCTTGGTCGCGCTTGATGTTCTGGGTCAGCGTAACGGAGAAGTTCCAGGCCCGCGAGTCAGCGACTGGGCGCAAGCGCAGCGCCTGGATCGCAAGACCTTCACGACGAGCGCCGCCGACCAGTCGGCCGTAGAACGCGAGGTCGGCACGCAAGCCGGCAATCTCTTCCTGCCGCACGATCAGGGTGCGCTGCAAGTCCTCAAGTGCAACACGGGCAACCTGCTCGGAACGCTTGAGCATTGCCTCGCGTCCTTTCAGGGCCGCATTCTCCTGCTGCGAACTCTTCAGTTGCGCTAGGCCGTCGTCGTGAATTGCTTCGGGATTCAACACCAAGCCAACCCCGAGCGCGCAGAGCAGACTGGCCAGCCAAATCAGCCCAAGAAGCCAGCGCATGCGACGTTGGCGCGCGACATCGTCGAAATGGACCACATAAGGATTGCGGGACGATGGCATGCCGTAGCGATTCCTTTGGCTTGAACAGGGCGGCCGGCAAGGATACCCGACAGCTGAACGAGCCGTTGTAAGGTGCTGCCTCAATGACGTGGACCGCGCAGCGTGCATCACAGACCCTTGCCAGCTACTCTCGTCTCCTGCAATCAACGGGACAGCGCAATGCTTTGGCTAAAAGCTGTCCACATTGTCTTCGTCGTCAGCTGGTTCGCCGGCCTGCTGTATCTGCCTCGGTTATTTGTACACCACGCTGAAACCACCGAGACGGCGGTGCATGCGCGGCTCAAAATCATGGAGCGTCGCCTGCTGGTGATGACGCATATCGGCGCGGTCGGCAGCCTGCTTTTCGGACTGATGACCTTGATGGCGGTGCCGGCTTACCTAAGCCAAGGCTGGATGCACGCGAAGCTGGCGCTGGTCGCGCTGCTGATCGTCTATCAAATGATGCTGATGGCAATGACGCGTCGGTTTGCTGCCGACGCCAACACGCGATCTCCTCGCTGGCTGCGCATCTTCAATGAATTACCGGCACTGGCATTGATCGCCATCGTTATTCTGGTTGTCGTCAAACCGTTCTGACGATTGACTAGGGACTAGCGCGGCAACAGCGGAAGGCCGTGCTGGTCGCGTTGATCGACCAGCATCGCTTGCGTATCGACCACGCGGCGTGCGACCGCTTTCGGCAGGGGTTGCGTTGATTCGCCACGCTGCACGCGCAACGCGTTCGCATAGGCGATGGCGGCGCTGAGCGTATCGCCATCGGCACCGGCAACGTCGCCGTATAGCTCCCAAGCAGGGGAAGTTTCAGCAGCGGCAAGGGCGCGATCAAGAGCCTCGCGAGCGCGGCTGCGCTGGCCAGCGGCCAGATGCAGGCGAGCCAAAGTCAGTAACAGCGCGGGGCTATTCGGCGCGACTTTAAGCCAGCCTTCGGCAGTGCGTTTGCGTGCTTCAAGTTCGACCAAGCCAAGTTCGCCGTAGGCGGCGGCAAGAGTTTCACTCCAGCCGGCACGTTGTGCGGTCTCGATCATGTCGACGGCCGCCATCGGCGACTGCAAAGCGACCGAACGTTGCGCGTAGGCGGCGATCAAGTCGGGGTCGCGGCGCTGTTCTTTCGACAAGGTTTTCCAGGTACTGTTGAGTGAATCAATCGTTTTCGCCGACGCAATGACGGCGATATGAACCCGCTCGGCCAGTGCGTCGACTTTCGCCGACGAGAATGCCTGGCTGCGACGCAGTGGTTCCAGCGTCGCGAGCGCGGTTTCGGCATCGTTGGTTTGTAGCGCGGCTTCAATCATCAGGCGCGAACCGAGCGGGGTCAGTTCATTTTTCTCGCGCGCCACCTTCAGCACCGCCAATGCCTGCACGGGATCGCCATTCTTGAGCAGATGGCGTGCGCGAACAGTCTGCGCAGCGGCCGGTGCAATGGCTTCCGCCTGAATAAGCACATCGCGTGCGTGGTCGTCCGCCCCACGCGAATGGGCCGCATCAGCGAGCGCGAGCAATGCCGAGGCTCGCGTTTCTTCTCGCTGCGCGGCCGCGTTCAACGAGCGCTCGGCATGGCTGTAGCGGCCTTCGGCGAGCGCCGTCAACCCACCTGCCAAACGCTCGCGACCACGCCGACGCTGGCCGTGGGTCCACGCCTGCAAGGGCCAGCGAAGCAGCCGGACCAGCAAGCTCAGAACCGCCCAGACCAATAGCAGGCCAACTATTGCCACGACCACACTGGTTTCCAGCGACCAACCGCGCAGGCGCACCACGACCGAACCCGGATCGTCGGCGACCAACTGCCATGCCAGGGCTGCGGCAATTGCGGCGGCCAGCAGGAACGCTATTCCCAGCCAGCGCTTCATGACCTGGCTCGGCTATTTGGATCGACAGCCGGTGCGGCAGACTGGGGCGTCCGCTCACTTTCGGGCGGGTTGACGACGGCTGGCGCCGGCTCGGGCGCGACAGGCTGGGTCACGGGCAGGGTGGCCGGTGCCGGCATCGGTATTGGTTGGATCGGTTGCCGTGACAGCGCACGTGTGGCGCGCAGGTCGCGCAGCTCTTTCAATGCAGTGCCAAGTACCGCCAGCGGCGGCGCGACGGGCAGTGCTGCCAAGCGATCAACTTCCGCCAGGGCTGCCTGGACCGGCGCGGCGCTGTCATCGAAACTGGCGACGAGATCCTTGCGCGCGCGTTGCAATGCGGCGTGGTAGTCGTCCGATTCGCGAGCCAGCCACGCGGCGGTGGCGGCATGCAGGTCGATGCGCAGCAACGAGCGCGCCAGGGTCGGTTCGCGGGCGGCCAAAGTGTCGTCGTTGTGACGAATCCTCACGAAGCGCGAAAACACCCGTGAAAGTCTCGACGCGTTTGGATCCGTGTCCACAACTTGTTCGCCGCTACGCAACGGCCAGTCGGCCGCGTCGTCGGCCAGCGTTCCGAGCGCGCGCAAGGTAGCCCGCGTTGCGCTGTCGTGACCCGCAGCGATGGCGTCTCGTTCAGCCGTGATCGTGGCACGCACGCCGGAAAAGACCGGGTCCTGGCTCGCGGCCAGCGCGCTGTCGGCCAACTGCAACGCCTGCATGGAGGCGTTTGCATCACCGAAGAGCAGGTAACGCTCGTTCGCCATCATCAACAGGAATTCGGCCTCGTTGAGCGCAAGCGCGTCGCGGCCGGTCAGGCGCTGCTCGGCGAGGTTGGCAATGGCGTCATCCAGATGTCGGCTGCGCTCGCCGATGGCGAGCATTTCTTCGCGCAGACCCTTGTTGACGTTCTCGGCATCGCGGAAGCGCGAACGCAGTGTGTCGAGGTCGCCGCGCAATTGCTGGTTGGCCTGGTTGGCACTGTCGATTTGCTGCGCCATCGCGGTCATTGCCTGCGCCTGTCCGTTGTCGGCTGGCTTGCGCGATTGTTCGACGCGCCACAACGAGTAACCGGAAAACAGCAGCGCGACCAGCACCAGTATCCCGGTAAAAATGCCGACACCATTGCGCCGTGGCGGGTTTGGCACGGGCTTGGAAGCCGGCCTGGTCGGTGGAGGCGCGGAGTTGACGACAGACGTCGTTTGGGGCGTGTTGGTTTCCATACAGAGCATCGTAGTTCACGCGGAGCAACAATTCATCAGCGCACCGCCAATGCCGCGATCAGTAAATCGCTGACTAGCGCCGACGCGGCTAGGTCGATCCGGGTCGCGCCACGCTGGCGCAGGCCGGCCTCAACACGCTCGCTGCTGGCGATCCAGCGCGCGTCGCGCAGTCGCTGCCACAAGTCGTTGGGGAGCGAAGTCGCGATCATATCGAGTGTCTCACTGCTGCTGATGAGGGTCAGCAAAGCACCATCAAGTGCAGCCAACGAATTTAGTTTGCGCTGCGACCAGACCACGGCTCGGCGGCGATAGACCTGCCATTCGATGACCTCGGCACCCCGTTCGCGCAATGCCGTCGCAATCAAACCACGCCCGCCGGGTGCAGTGACGATGGCGATGCGTCGGCCTGCCACATCGCGCAAACCCCCAAGGCTCAGCAGCGCTTCGCTGGTGTGTCGTTGATCCGGCGCGATAGCGGAGATGCAATGGCCACCCAACGCTAAGGCTGTGCTGGAACCCACCGCGAAAACTTGGCCGTCCGGCAATTTCCGCTCAAGCAATGCAAGGGCGTGGTTGACGGCAGCCGGGCTGGTAAAGACCCAGTCATCGATGCCCTCGTGAGTCGCTAGCGCGGCGGGCCAATCAAACTCGGGATTGGCTTGCACTTCCTGCGCGGGCAACCGAAGCACACGGGCCCCATAGCTGCGCAAGCCGCGAACCAAAGGCGCGGCGCTGTTTCGAGGACGCGTCACCACCACATTCCAGCCAGCCAGCGCGCTGACATCCTGCGAAGAATTACGGTCAGGAACACTCATGGCGACAGTGTAGGTCGCAAGCGGCGGCGGCGCTGCCACGATCGCCATACGTGGCCGAACGTTGAGTTGCAACGTCGCGATGCGCCACACTGGACGGCTTGACTCGGCGAGCGCGGCTGCAGCCGCAGCGTTCTTTCCGACGTAAACCACCACTATTCCTGCCCTTGGCTGCTCGCGAATGAATGCTGTCGAAACGTTTGTCGTGGAATCTCCCGCCGTTGAACCTGTCGTCGTCGATCCTGCAAAGAAGCTGGAAACCGAACTGCGTCGCGATATTCCGCTGGCGCGAATGATGGATATCCGCATTGCGTCCTGGGACGGCAGCAGCGTCACCTTGGTCGCGCCGCCGGAGCCCAACATCAACGACAAGGGTTGTGCCTTTGGTGGCAGCTTGGCCAGCCTGATGACCATCGCCGGCTGGGCGCTGATTCGACTTGCGATGGACGAGCGTGGCGTGCATGGCGATGTCTATGTGCAGGACAGCCAGATCCGTTACCTCGCGCCGGTGTTCGGCGAACTGCGCGCCACGGCCAGGCTTGCCGAGGACGAATGCGTTGACGGCTACTTCAACACCCTGGCTTCGCGCGGCAAGGCGCGACTTGGCGTGGCCGTCGAAATCGCCAGTGCGCAGGGCGTCGTCGGCAGCAGCCTTCGCGCTCGTTACGTCGCCTTCGCGAAACCTGCCGCGTAGGCCCAACTTGCGAAAACAAGAAAAGGGACGCCCATGGCGTCCCTTTTTCGTTCTGAGTCCGACTCGATCAGTTCGAGTCGAAGCCGTTCACCCAGATCATGTCCCCACCACAACCGGTGACGCGGACGTCGTCCACGTACCAGCCTTCCTTGCCGACTGAGGAATCGCTGCCCTGGCGCCAGCGCAACTGCACGGCGCTGCCGGCATAACTACTGAGATCGACCAGCGTCTCCGCGTAGGGACGCGGCGTGGTGCTGTCACACCAGCCCTGAAGGCCGACCAATGGATTGGTGGCGGCCGATGTATTGCCGCGATACGGGTCGTTGATCAGCCGGCTGCCCGGCACCTGTGTGAACGCACCGCCGGCTACCGATATTTCCAGGATCGCGCTGTCGTAGCACTGAGTCGCACCGTTCTGCTCAATGTCGCGATAGTTCTGGTAGCGCAAAGTCAACGGCAACGTGCCGGTCGGCAGGTTGATGGACGGCGAGGTCAGGCGCTGGTCGGCGACGGTAGCAAGATCGGTTGCCTTGAATGCGTTGCCTCCCGATAGCGGGCTGGGGCGCGCGGTCGACAGTTCCCAGTTTGATGTCCCGGTTACGGTGCCGCTGACGGTGTAACCGCCGTTGCCGGTAGTGAATGTTTCACCATGCAAAGCCAAGGTGCTCTGGCCCACATCGCAACTGCCCGGCGCGGTGACCGTCCTGAACTGGTACACCACCGATGTTGCTCCGACACCACAGGCATTATTGCCAATGATGCGCCAATGGTAGGTCTGGCCATTCAATAGCGGGGTGGTCGGCGTGTAGCTGGTTCCGGTCACCGTCGTATCGACCACGATTGCTGCGAAGGCTGCATCGGTGGCGATCTGGATGCGACTGCTGGCGGACTGACTGCCGGCCGTCCACGTAAACGTCGGCGTCGTGGTCTGGCCCACCGCGTTGTTCGATGGCGACATCGGTGCCGCAGCGGTCGGGATTGTCGTCGAAACAAACACATTACGGGTCAGGCTGATGCTGCGATCAGCATTGCTGCCGGTGATGGTCAGCGTGGCCGGTCCTGGCGTCGTGCCGGCGCTGGTCGCCACATTGAGCGTGCTGGTTCCAGCCGGCGTCACCGGGTTTGTGCTGAAGCTCGGGGTCGAACCGGCCGGCTGACCGCTCACCGCAAGGTTCACCGGTGTCGCATAGCCAAGGATCGAACCCACTTGCACGGCGAACGTTGCGCTGGTCGGTGCGCACACCGTCTGCGAGGCCGGCGTTGCATTGAGGGTAAACCCCGGTTCTTCCGCGCAATTACGGCAAACCA
>JAYUYW010000185.1:0-13204 GCA_043752325.1 Rhodanobacteraceae bacterium
GAAGCCGCCGAAGGCTGGTTGATTGGCGAGCCGAACAAGGGACTCGCTGCGATGTTTACCATGATGAATACCGCGCGACTGTCGGTCGGCATCCAGGGTTTGGGGCTGACCGAAGTTGGCTACCAGAACTCGCTGAAGTACGCGCGTGAGCGCTTGCAGATGCGTGCGCTCACCGGCGCGAAATTCCCGAATAAGCCAGCCGATCCGTTGCTGGTACATCCCGACATTCGCCGCATGTTGCTGACCCAGAAGGCGATTGCCGAAGGTGGTCGTTTGCTGGCGCTTTATTCCTATGTTCAACACGATATTTCCACGCACGGCACTGACGTAGCTGAGCGCGAACGCGGCGAAGCGCTGGTGTCGTTCCTGACCCCGATCGTGAAAGGCCTGCTCACCGAACTGAGTAACGAGTGCACCTACCATGCGGTGCAGATTTTCGGCGGCCACGGCTACATCGCGGAATACGGAATCGAGCAATTCGAGCGCGATGCGCGCATCACCACCATCTACGAAGGCACCACCCAGATTCAGGCGAACGACTTGCTGGGACGCAAGATTCTTCACCTGCGCGGAGCTGGCTTCAAGTTCTTCATCGAGGAAATCACCAAGTTCTGCCAGCAGCACGCGACCGATGACGCAATGACCGAATTCGTCGCGCCGCTGGTGCAGGTGAGCCGCGAATGGACCGACCTGACTCGCGCAATCTCCGAGCGCGCACAGTCCAATCCGGACGAGATCGGTGCCGCGTCGGTGGACTATCTGTTCTATTCCGGCTACGCCGCACTAGCCTATTTCTGGGCACGCTCAGTGGCGGCGGCGAATGCGTCGGATCAGTCGGCAGACTTCAAGCAGGCCAAGCTGTACACGGCGCGCTTCTACTTCACCCGCCTGCTGCCACGCACGCACATGCACAAGGCGGCGATGGACGCGGGCGCCGATACGCTGATGGCGATGCCGGATGCCTTGTTTGGTTGATCGCTGGGCGGCTACCATCGACAGACGCGTCCATCGTTATTGATTGCTACCGATAATGTCTGACCAAGAATTGCCTGAGTTGCACATCCGCCTGGCCCGCGCGGACGATGACGAATTCATCGTCAGCTTGGCGCCGCGATTCGCAGAATTCGATCTGCCGGCTTGGCGCAGGGAGAAAGACGTCGTCGGGTGGATCCATGACGATCTGCTTCGTACCGCGAGCAATCTGCCGCCGGGATCGCATCTTTTCGTCGCCGAAGATGCCGACTACGAACTGGTCGGAATGCTGCATATCCAGACCACCCCCGACAGCTTCAGCAGCGCTCTCAATTGCCACATTTCAGACCTCGCCTGCGCGCCCGGACACGACGGCAACGGCATCGGCCCTGCCCTGCTCGCCTACGCGGAAGCGTGGGCCAGGGAACACCGTTGCCGTCACGTGACGCTTGACGTATTTCCGGGCAACGCACGCGGCATCGCCATGTATGAGCGTCACGGCTACGGCGTCGAACTTCACAGGATGGCCAAAAAACTGGGCTGAAACGCTGGCGAACGCCCGCAGCGAAAATAGTGCTTGCCATCGGCGACGTGTGTACGTACATTTGTACGCATGAGCGAACTCACCGCCAATCAGCAACGCGTCCTCGACTACATCCGCAGCCACAGCGAAGCGAATGGCAGTGCGCCGACTTTGCGCGAGATAGCCGATGCGCTGGGTTTTGCGCGGCACAGTTCGGCGCAGGATTACGTCACCGCGCTGGTTCGCAAAGGCATGCTGGAACGGCGTCCGCAGCATCGCGGCCTGCGAGTGGCCGGCGAACGCCAATCCACGCCGCGTCGCGATCAACGCGATGAAGGCTTGCCGCTGATCGGGAAGGTCGCCGCCGGTACGCCCCTGCTCGCCGTAGAAAACGTTGAGCAACATGTCGATGTTGACGCCGCGCTGTTCCGCCCACGCGCCGATTACCTGCTGCGCGTCAGCGGATTGAGCATGCGCGATGTAGGCATCCTCGACGGCGACATGATTGCCGTTCACCGCACGCCCACCGCCGATCATGGCCGCATTGTTGTCGCCCGTATCGACGATGCAGTCACTGTCAAACGCCTGGAAACCAAGCACGGACGCATCCGCCTGTTACCCGAAAACATCGACTTCGCTCCTATTGAAGTCGACCCCGAACAGCAGTCCTTTGCGATTGAAGGGCTGTACGTCGGCATGATCCGGAGACTGTAGATATGGCCGCTGTCCTGAGTGAAGGCTTTCCCCTGTCCACGCCGGCGTCGTTGCGCCGTGGATTGATCCCATCACGGTCACTGCCGGCGACACTGCCACGACGCGCTGCCCCCGTCTGCGCCCTGCTCGGTTCGCTCCGCCGCGAACCAACCGGACATGCGGTGCTGGATGCGCAACTACCAGCCGGCGGCTGGACGCGCGGCGGATTGACCGAGCTTATCGCGCGAAACCCAATGGCTGCGCTGCCCGTGATGTTGCCCTCGCTGCAACGACTGGCACTCATGCGCCGCCGCATCGCCGTCATCGTGCCATCGTCGGTTCCCTTGGCACGCGCGCTGGTCGCCGCTGGAATCGACGAACGCCAGGTTGTCGAAATCGATGCCACCGACGTGCAATGGAGCGCCGAACAAGCCTTGCGCGATGGTGGTTTCAGTGCCGTCATCAGCTGGCTCGGCCAAGCTGACTACGCCCAGCTTCGCCGCCTTCAGGTCGCCGCCGACAGCAGCGACTCACTGGCTTTTGCCCTACGCCCGGCGTCGGCCATCAGCGAGTTCGGCACACCCGCTGCGCTTCGCATGAGCGTCCATGCCGACGAAAATGGCAGCCACCTCGACATCATAAAATGTCGAGGCCGTCGTGGTGCGAATTTCGGGATGATCACATTGGGTTGAGTGACCGTTTGCCTTAATCGTCGGGTGAATCCTCAAGCTCTCAGGGCCCGCGCAACGTAACAAACTCGTTTCTCGTCATTCCTGCGAAGGCACACCGCTGTCCGGAATAAATTTGTCGCCTACCCGGATCGCGTTGCAGCGCGTGGTCTTCGCGTGTTTTGCGGCGCGGGTTACTTCAATTTGTGGAATGGTCCAAACGCTAAACCTTCGTCATTCCTGCGAAAGCGAGGCGCGACCAAGGCTGCACGGCACGACGCCAAAACATTCCGGACAGAAGTGTGCCTTCGCAGGAATGACGAGGTTGGTGGGTTGTCGCGCGGCCTGGAAGTTGAAGGTGCGTGCGGCGAAATCGATCAGTACCAACTGCGACAGCGGCGGGGCATCGGCGTTCTGGCAGTTCACTGCTTCAACACAAACCCGTCTCCGCGATTCCCCTGCTCGTGATCGAGCAACCAGCGCTTCGCATCCATGCCGCCGCCGTAGCCGGTGAGGCTGCCATTGGCGCCGATCACGCGATGACAAGGCACGATGATGGCGAGTGGATTCGCGCCATTGGCGAGACCGACCGCACGGCTCGCCCTGGGGCGATCGATGCGACGCGCCAACTCGGCATAGCTGATCGTTTCGCCGTAGCCGATATCGCACAGCGCTTGCCAGACTTCCTTTTGGAACGGCGTACCGTGGGGCGCTAGCGGCAGGTCGAATGCCTTCGAAGAACCATCGAAATAACATTCGAACTGGCGACGTTCTTCGTCGAATCGTTTTGGATCGCGACGCCAGTCCGCCGTAATCGACAAGGGCCGCTTCGCGTCCGGCAGGTCGATGTGGATCAGCGCGCGCTCGTTACCAACCAGAGTCATTCGACCGAGCGGCGTATCAATGATGTCGTAGAACATTCTGTCGCTCCTCACTTCGTTATAAGACTAGGTCGCGCTGCGCCACATCAACATGACCGCGTAGGCGCGCCACGGTCGCCAGGTTTGGCTCAGGGTTTCCAGTGCGCGTTCACCCATCGGCGGATCGCCACCGGCAATCTTTCGCAGAACGAGGTCACCTGCGGGAAACGCGTCGGGCTGCGACAAGGCGCGCATCGCGACGTAGTTCGCCGTCCATGGTCCGAACCCCGGCAACGCGACCAGGCTGGCAACCATTGCCTCCAAGCCCTGCTCGGCAGAGAAACGAACGCGGCCATCGGCACAGGCCTGCGCCAAACCACGCAGCGTCGCCGCCCGCGTCCTGGTCACGCCGATGCCTTCCAATGGCGCGTCCACCAGCAAGGCGGGCGACGGAAACAAGGCTTGCAAACCGTCGGGGCCATCGGAAAACGGCGAGCCGTAACGTTCAACCAGTCGCGATGCCAGCGTGCGCGCAGCGGCGACGCTGATCTGTTGCCCCAACACACCGCGCACCGCCAGCTCGAAACCATCCCATGCGCCGGGAAGGCGCTGGCCGGGCCATCGTCGTTGCAATGAACCGAGCAACCGATCGCGCTTGAACGCCTGCGCCAGTGCAGCGGGTTCCGCATCGAGATCGAATTGACGTCGCACCCGCGCCACCACGGCACCGAGTTGATCCGGTCGCAACATCGGCAGGCGCAGGGCCAACGCATCGTCGCCAGCGATTGCGCTGACCGCGAACCAGCTCGACACGCCATCGATCAGGATGCTGCGCCGATATTCCGAGTCGGACACCGACTCCACGCCCGGAATGGAACGCCGCGCAAGGAACGCCAGCATCGCCGCAAAGTCGTATGGCGCTCGATACGGCATGCGCAGCGTCAAGGTCGCCTCAGCGCTCGCAACAGTTTCGCTCTTCCGGAAGTGCCGTGGCGGCTTGCCGTAGCTGTCAACGAACGCGGCATTGAAACGGCGCAGACTGTCGTAGCCGGCGGCGCTTGCAACCATCGTGATCGGCATCGTGGTTTCCGAGAGCAACTGCTTGGCGAACAGCAAGCGACGCGTCGCGGCGAAGTCGAGCGGGCTCGCGCCCATTTCCTCGGCGAACAACCGTCGCAGGTGACGTTCGCCAACGCCTACTCGCGCCGACAGCGCAGCAATCGGTGCGCGATCCAGTGCGCCTTCGTCGATCAGTCGCAATGCGCCACGCACCAGATCGGATCGAGCACGATGCGCGGGTGCACCCGGTGCGCGCTCGGGTCGGCAGCGCAGGCATGGGCGGAAACCCGCCGCGGCTGCCGCGCTCGCGGATTCGAAGTAGCTCACATTTCGAGCGTGTGGCGTAGGTGCAGGACAGATCGGTCGGCAGTAGATCCCGGTGGTCTTTACCGCCGTGTAGAACAGCCCATCAAATCGTGCATCGCGCGCGAGTCGCGCCCGCTCGAAGGCGACGGGTGCTTGGCTCAGCTTAGGGATGGGTTTCAACATGCACACAGCGTAGCAGCGAGGATCACGCATGACTCGCCGTTTTCGGCCATCAATGCCGGCGCTGCTCAAAACCCGTTGCGAAGGAACCCACCGTCCACGGCAATGCACTCACCGGTCACATACGAGGACGCCTGCAAACACAGGAACCCGACTACCGATGCAACTTCCTCCGGCTCGCCGATGCGGCCGAGCGGCGTTGTCGCCAACACTTCTTCGAGGTAATCCGGATCGGCCAGCGGTGTTTGCGTGCGCTGCGTGCGGATGTACCACGGCGCGACCGCGTTGACGCGAATGCCATCGCTCGCCCATTCGACCGAAAGATTTCTGGTCAGTTGATGCAACGCCGCTTTCGACATTCCATATGCGGCGCCGGTACGCGTCGCGGTGCTGCCGGACACCGAGCCGATGTTGACGATTGCCGATGCGGCATGACGGGTCAGCCACGGATGGGCCAGCCGGCACATCGCGAACGCCGAATACAGGTTCAACTCGAACAAGGCATGCAACGCATCGTCGCTCGTCTCCAGCGCTGAACGCGGCGTGTTGCCGCCTGCGTTGTTGACCAGAATGCTGGGGCCAAGGTCGTTGTCGGAAATCCAGTCGAAGACTTCCAGACGTTGTTCCGGATCGCTCACGTCAGCCGCGAACGTGAAGAAATCGACATCCGGGAATTCTTCTGCGAGGTCGGCGGCAACCTGTTCCAGCGCAACTTCGTCGCGCGCCACCATCAGCACATCTGCGCCGAGCGCAGCAAGCTCGCGGCTGCACGCCAAACCGATGCCCTTGCTGGCACCCGTGACCAGCGCGACGTTGTCGTTCAGCCGCCACCGTGAATCATGCATGCGATTGACTCCGTGTGTTTAGCGGTTCCCACTGTGCCGGCTGACTTTAGCCGAAAGAGGAACTCCAATGAATCGCACCCTGTTCTTGATCGCCGTGACAACGTTGCTGGCGGCCTGTTCACCAAACCCTGGGGAGCCGGTAGTGACGGACTCGCCAGCGATGCGACCGCCAACCGTCATTGATCCGCAACTGAAAGCCCTGGATGACGCGAAAAAGGTCGAGGCGACATTACTGGAAGCTGATCGTAGGAATCGCAAGGCAATTGAGGACGCTGGAGGCTGATCCAGCGGCACGTGAATTCCGGGAGGCAAGATGAAAGGTTCCACTCAATCGCTGTTGCTGCTCTTGATCGGTTTTTCCGGCGGTGCCGCGATGGCATCGACCACTGGAAAATTGCCGGCTGGTATATGCGCGAATCCCGATACGATCCATGTGCATGGCTTCGAGGCGCAGTCGCAGCGATACATTGAGCCGAGTAACGGCAGCGGCGGTGCGATCGGTGGCAGCCAGCCATCGGTCTTCGTGCCGGGATTTGGCAACCGCAATTACTACCGCTACGTTCCCAGCAGCTACATTCCGACCCGGGCGATGCCCATGTTGATGTTGCTGCACGGAACAGGTGGCCCGATGTTTCCCGCGAGCATCGCCGCATATTCGTTGATCTACGGTACCGGCGATCCAACAGGCACTGTGCCGGGCTGGAACGTGGTTGCCGAGGCTGCGCAAATCATCATCGTAGCGCCTATCGGCAATGGGCAAAACGGCGGCTGGATTGTTCCTTCGGGGCCGTCCCAGGTCACTGACTATGACATGTTTCGCGCGATCCTTGCCGATATGAAATCGCGCTTCAACATCGATGGCTCGCGGATCCATGGCTGGGGTTATTCATCGGGCGGCAGTGTGATGAACGATCTCATATTCGGACCGTTCACCAGCCCTGGTATCGATATCAACACGTTTGCGGGACTCGGCAACTGGGCTGGCGGTCTTGACGGGCTTGTCTGCAACGGCGACGAGCCGGCGTGCGTGCAAGCGGTCGCTGCATTGCCTCGCATGTTGCCGATCGATCTGCATGTTGGCTACTTCGACGGTGCGTCATTCCCGCACGTCGTAGCGGACTACAACCGCTTCACCAATGCCGGTTGGGTGCCGGGCGAAAATCTCTGGTTGGATGTCCCAGACAGCGGCCACGAATACGTCCCAACGCACTTCCCGGAAATCTGGGATCATCTGTGTCCATTTCAGCGGCTGCCTTGATCGACCGGGCGCGCTGATCGTCGGTCGCCAGCGCTCCACGCCGCGTTTCGCCGCGTCAGGCTGGCCTTCATTCGGGAGTTTCCATGGCGCAGAAGTATCCGGAAAAACTGTGGCACAACGGCAGCATGAAGCCGTGGGCCGAAGGCACCACTCACGTGATGTCGCACGCGCTGCACTATGGATCGTCCGTGTTCGAAGGCATCCGCAGTTATGAGACGCCGAACGGCCCGGCCATCTTCCGGCTCACCGATCACCTGAAGCGGCTCTACATGTCGGCAAAGATTTACGACATGACACTCCCCTATTCAATTGACGAGATCGGCACTGCCTGTCGCGACGTCGTCAAAGCGAATGATCTGACCAAGGCATACCTGCGGCCTGTCGCGTGGCGAGGCTTGGGTGGTTTCGGCCTGTCGGCGGAAACGCCGATTGATGTTGCCGTCGCATCGTGGTTCATGGGTCCGTACCTAGGTGAAGGCGTGCTTGAACAAGGCATCGATGCCTGCGTTTCCAGCTGGCAGCGCTTTGCACCAAACACGATTCCCGCTGGTGCGAAGGCAGGCGGTAACTATCTGTCTGGACAGTTGATTGCGCGTGAAGCGCGTCGTTTGGGTTTTGGCGAGGGTATAGCGCTCGCGTCGACAGGCTTGCTCAGCGAAGGCGCTGGCGAAAACCTGTTTCTGGTTTTCAACGGGGAACTGCACACCACGCCATCCAGCGCCGCCATCCTCAGCGGAATAACACGCCACACCTTGATGACCTTGGCCCGCGAAGAAGGCATCACGGTCGTCGAGCGCGACATCCCACGCGAGTACCTCTACTTGGCGGACGAGGTCTTCATGTGCGGCACAGCGGCCGAAGTAACGCCCATCCGCTCGGTTGATGCAAAGCAAGTCGGCAGCGGTGCGGCGGGCCCCATAACGCGCAAGATTCAGGAACGCTTCTTTGGTTTGTTCAATGGAAAGACCAAGGACAAGTGGGGTTGGCTGGAGCTGGTTGGTTGATGGTGTTAGTCGCGGCACATGTGAAACTTCCATCGTGCTTTTCAGCTGCGTCAAACCTCACCACCCTCGTCACTCCTGCGAACGCGCCTCACCCTAGACCTCGTCATTCCCGCGAAGGCGGGAATCCATTTTGATTTTTGTAACGTCAATGAAGGAACGGCAGAATCAAAATGGATTGACCAGCCTCCGGCTGTAGAAGTGGCCTCTGCCTACGCAGGAATGACGTAGTGCGAGGCCTTCGCGGGACTGCGAAAGCAGGATCCCGAAGCGAACATCCGCATTGCGGATGGCCCGAAGGGCGCGCGATGGACGTAGCGCGTCATGACTAAGAGTTTTCAACGCGTCCTCGCACCAGCCGGACACGCGATCAACCCGCCGACTTCTCAAACCGATTTGCATCGCGGTTCTTGCGCACCTCGCGCGGATTCCATATCCGGCCATTCATTGCGATGTAGACGCCATCAGGCAACGACTGCGCCGCACCGACCGCGCAGCCTATGTTGAACACGGCGTCGGAACCCCTGAACAGCGCGGGGTTCAGCGCGCCGGTCAGAACGATAACTTTGCTCTTGATGTCGGCCAGAGCCTGCGCTGTTTCGACCATCGTGTCGGTGCCATGGGTAATCAGCACATGGCGATGCGGTTGTTCTTCGATCGCATGACGGATCATCACGCGATCATCCGCATCCATGTGCAGGCTGTCCTTGCGCAGCAACGGGTAGACAGTGAACTTGAAGTCGACGCCCAGCTGTTCAAGGATATCGCCGATCTGCGGATCGCCGATCTGGAAACTCGACTTGTCATCAAAATAAATCTTGTCGATCGTGCCGCCGGTAGTGAACAGGGCGAGATGGCGCATGGACAGGCCTTGGGTAGATGTCGAAACAGCGAGCGTCAGTGTCGTTGCGTGTCACTGCGATGACAAGTCAGCCATCGTAAGCGCGCGACGTCGACGCGGATGGAAACAGTTGGTGCTGGCTGATCTCGTCCGGTTCTCGAAAGCCGGCAATGCCGACACCCACCAGGCGATAGCGCGTCATCGACGGCAGTTCAACCCGGTCCAGCAACGCCAGGGCGATGGCGGTAAATTCATCCTGCGACTGCGGGGCGGATTCCGGCGTGAAGCTGCGCGTAAGGATGCGGAACTGCGCGGTCTTCAGTTTCAGCACCACGGTGTGCCCGATGCGTTCGGTCTTGCGCGTCGCATTCCAGGTTTTTACCGCCAGTTCGCGAATTTTGTCGTCAAGTTCGTGCAGCAGTTTGTCGTCGGAGAACGTGTCTTCACTGGAGATCGACTGGGTCGGCCGATCAGGCTTCACTTCGCTGCGATCAATGCCTATCGCGAGTTCCGACAGTCGCCGGCCGTAACGCCCGAAACGTTGCTCCAGTTGCTCCATCGGGTAGCGACGCAGATCACCTACGCGCTCGACACCGAACTCGGCAAGCCGTGTCTGCATAACCTTGCCGACGCCGGGGATTTTCGACACCGCAAGCGCGGCAAGGAAGTCGAGCACCTGGTGCGGCTGGATCACGAACAAGCCATCCGGCTTGCGCACTTCCGATGCGATCTTGGCGAGAAATTTCACGGGTGCGACGCCTGCCGAAGCGGTCAAGTTGGTCACCTCGCGAATCTCGGCGCGGATCGCTTTCGCGACAGCCGTCGCTGTTTCGAAGCCTTGCTTGTTTTCGGTGACGTCGAGATACGCCTCGTCGAGTGATAGTGGTTCGACGAGGTCGGTGTGGCGGAGAAAAATTTCTCGTACCTGCTGCGACGCTGCCCGGTAACGCGTGAAATCCGGCGGAACGAAAATCGCATCCGGACAAAGGCGTTCCGCTCGCACTGCAGGCATCGCCGAGCGCACACCGAACGAGCGCGCTTCGTACGACGCTGCGACCACGACCGACCGCGCGCCGCGCCAGGCGACAACAACCGGCTTGCCGCGCAGCGAAACGGCGTCGCGCTGTTCGACGGCTGCGTAGAACGCATCCATGTCGATGTGCAGGATCTTGCGCGGGGCGGGATCGACGTTGCTCATTGGGACACCGTAGCGAGTAGTGCGTATAGCAGGCCTTGAGCCGCGTGAAGCGCCATCAAGGTTCCGCTGCCCGCAGGCTGCCATTCGAATCGACGATCCATGTCGGGCCGTCATCGATTTTCACGACGACGACACGATCAGCCAACGGGACGCGCCGCCAGCTCGGCACTTCGTGAAACATGCGCACCAACGCCCAATGGTCGCGACGCTTTTCGACCGCGAGTCGCAAAGGCTCCGCCGCGGTCGCATTGGGCATCAATGGTTCAATGGCCGCGTAGACCCCGTGTTGCAGAATGCCGATCTGGACGAGGCGCCCGCCGATCAGAAACCCGTGAAACGACACGACGGCGGCAATCGCCAACAGCAAACGACGCGACCACAACGCTGATCGCTGCCACGCCCACGCACATACCGCGAACACCCAGGCTGATGCGAGATAGGCATAGACGCTCGCCGATTGCGCAAGCAGGAGCGTAGGTCCGAGGCACACGATCCAGCCGACAACCAGCGCCAGCAACATCCGCCAACTGGCGCGGGCAATCAGGGCAAGCAGCCCTGCGCAAAGCCCCAAGCCCAGCGCCCAGCGCCACGCCGAATCGTGCAAGCGGATGACGTGCGTCTCGACAAGGCTGGGAACGAACGGAAACGCCGCGTAGTCCAGCAAGCGCGAAGGAATATTTGAAAACGACCACAGGTAATAGGCCTCGCTGCGTGGCGTGTAAAGAATCGTCTGCCAGCGCAACGCGAGATAGCCAAGCACGAGCATCGCGCTGAGCGCAACGGGCAGCCACAAACTCCATCGCCGACGCGGCCATGCCGCGAGCAACACTGTGGGGAAAACTATCGCCGACTCCTTCGACCACAGCGCCAGCATGGTCAGCCCGGCAACTCCCAACAGTTCGGCCGCCTTGCCCGGTTCGCGTTGCAACAAACGCACTGCCAGCAAGGCCGCGAGCAAGCAGTAAAGATCACCAAGCGTTCCAACCCAGCCATGCACCTGCATCACATGCGGCGACAGCAGGAACAGCAGCACCGCGATGCTGGCCACCATTACTTTAATATCGCTGTCGATCATGCATGCGCGTAGCAGCCACGCGTTCAGAAGCCCCAATCCAACCACGAACGCGTGCATCAACGGCGGCTGGTAGCCGACCAGCTTCGACAACAGCAACCACGTGTTGAACGTGAGTGGCCGATATTGGAAGGGGCGGAAATCAAACCAGCCTTGCCATGGCAGACCGCTCCATTGATCGCGGTCGGCAAACGCCAGCCATTGCAGTTCGTCGTGACTGAAGTAGCCGGGATTGAGCACCAACGGGAGCGATATCAACAGCGCCGCGAACCAGAACGCGGCGAGTGGATGGCCTTCGACTAGTTCAAGCATTCGCTCAAGACCACTACGCCACGATCCGACTCGCAAAGCGATCGTGGCACTGCCTCCAGGATCAGGACTGCTTCGCAATCCAGTCATCGACCACCCGCTCTAGCAACGCCATCGGCAGCGAACCGTTGCTGAGGACAACATCGTGGAATCGTCGCAGGTCAAACTTCGTGCCGAGCTTGGTCTTGGCACGTTCGCGCAGTTCGAGAATCTTCAACATGCCCGCCTTGTACGCCAGTGCCTGACCGGGATTGACGAAGTAGCGCTGAATTTCCGCCGTCACGTCGGTTTCCGACATGCCGGTGTTTTCCATCATGTAAGCGATTGCCTGCTCGCGTGTCCAGTGCTTGTAATGAATGCCCGAATCCACGACCAGGCGCACGCCGCGCATCATCTCGTCGCGCAGGCGTCCGAGGTTGTCGAGCGGATTTTCCTCGAAGCCCATTTCCCATGCGAGGCGTTCCGAATACAGCGCCCAGCCTTCAGCGAACGCAGTGAACGGCAACACCTTGCGGAAGAACGGAACACCGGTGAGTTCCTGCGCAATTGAAATTTGAAAGTGATGGCCGGGAATGCCTTCGTGATAAGCCAGCGTACGCATCGCAAACTTCGGGTTTTCGCCCGGGTCGCGCATGTTCGCGTAGAATACACCGGGGCGTGATCCATCGAATGCACCGCGCTGGTAGTAGGCGCCAGGTGCAGTCTTTTCCGACATCGCCGGAATCGCGCGCACTTCCACGCCAAGCTTTGGCCGGATATCGAACGCAGGATCAAGCTTGCCGTTGATGTCGTCGAGAATGCGCTGGTACTCGGCCAGCATTGCCGTCTTGCCTTCCGGCGTGTTCGGATACATCTGCTCGGGCTGGCGCGCCAGCTGCTGCACGCGCGCACCGATGCTGCCCTCGGTCAAGCCCTGCGCGATCAGGATCGCATCCATTTCGGTGGAAATGCGCGCGACTTCCGACAGGCCCAGTTGATGCACCTGTTCCGGCGTCATGTCGGTGGTAGTGTGCTGGCGCACGGCGTAGGCGTAGTAGGCGTCGCCGTCCGGCAAATGCCAGGCACCGAAGTTGCCTTGCGCCTTGGGTTGCAGCGCGTCGAAGTACGCGGTCAGGTCGCGATAGGCCGGATAGACGTAGCCATTGATCGATGCCTCGGTGCGCTTGAGCAAGTCTTCGCGATCAGCCGGAGAAACTTTGCCATCTGGCAGCTTGTCGAGCTTTTCGCGAAAGCTGGTGTAAAGAATGTTCTCATTCGCCGGCGGCACGACGAACGCACGCATCTGTGCAAGTACTGCTTCAACCGTGAACTGCGGCGGGACAATGTTTTCCGCTTCGCGCAACTTCAGTCCTTCGATCACCTGTGCGAATTTTTCACGGAACGCATCCAGGCGTCGGATGTAGTTGCGCGCATCCTTCG
>JAYUYW010000186.1:0-5463 GCA_043752325.1 Rhodanobacteraceae bacterium
CCAGTCCGGCAACGGCGCCAATCGTCCACGCGCCGCCGTACCAAATCGGATTCAGCAAGCTCGGTCGGCTGTCGAGTTCGCGAAGGCGTTGCCCGCACCACGCGAGATGATCGGTTTCTTCCGCAGCAGCGTCGAGCAAGTGCTCGCGGGTCGTTGCATCACGTGCCACGAAGGCCTGCCCGAAGTACAAGGCCTGCGCACAAACCTCGCCAACATGGTTGACGCGCATCAAGCCCGCACTCCGGCGGCGTTCGGCATCGTCCAGCGGCGTAGTCGAGTGGATGCCTTGCGCCGGAGACGTACGCGTCGCCACTGGCGCGGGCTCGAACACAGCGCCGAGCGAGCGCTCGACCTCGCTGATCAATCGATCCAGTCGACTCAGGCTTCGCAGGCTCATGGGCTCTCCAATTGTCGTGCCAGCAGTGTAAGTGGATGCAGAACCGGCAAGTCCCGACCGCGTTGTCGCACCCCATTCCCAAGGTGTATACGACAGCCGATGTTGCTGGTCAGCAGCAGGTCCGGTGTTTGGCCATCGAGTTGATCCAGTCGCTCATCACGCAAGCGATCGGCGATGTCCGGATGCTCGATGTAGTAACTGCCAGAGGCGCCGCAGCAACGCGGCTGCGTTGGAAGGTCGATTACTGTCAGTCCCGGGATTCGTGCCAGCAGTGCGCGCGTCGCATCCACCGAATGCGCCCCGTTGATCTGGCTGCACGGCAAGTGCAGCGTCGCACGCTGACTCAAGGGACGAAAGCGCAGCGATGGCAGCGCCGGATCGCCGGCAATCCGCTGCGCTGCATCGACTGCACGCATGCCGACTTCATCTTCCCGGCGATTCAATGCGTCGGCGAGCGCGCTATAGCAGCCACTCGCGCTCACCACGACTTCCTCCACGTTCAACGCCGTCAGCGCCTCGCGCGTCCGCTCCACCACTTGCGCCGTCGCGACCGCGTGGCCCCCATGTCGCGGCAATGCGCCGCAACACAACATTTCGGCCGACGTCGCCACTCGATGCCCAAGCGCCTCGAGCAGCAATCGCGTTGCTGCCAACGTGTCGCAATCAAACGCACTTGCAACGCAACCCTCGAATAGCGCGATAGTCGATGGATTACGAGGCGCGGAAGGCGTCGCTGCCGTGCCGCGAGGCGCTCGCACAGGTTTCGGCGACGGTGGTATCGATGTCAGTAATCGTCGTAGCGAGGAACGCTGTGGCAGTAAGAGCGCCAGCGTCGGCGACCATCTCGCGGCGGCCGTCAGGTCTGCGAGCTCCGCAAGCCAAGCCAGTGCCCGCGGATACGCCGCCAGCCGATGCATCAACGTTCGTCGCGGCCGCGACGGTTCGACCAGCGCCCGCGTTTGCACCAGCAGCTGCTCGTACTGAACATTGGAAGGACACGCCGTCTCACAGGCCCGGCAGGCAAGACACTGATCCAAGTGCTTCAACACGGATTCGCTGACCGGAAGCGCCCCAGTCGCCACGGCCTTTGCGAGCGCAATCCGACCGCGCGGCGATTCTGCTTCGTCTTGGACCAACGCATAGGTCGGGCAGTGCGGCAGGCACAAGCCACACATCACACACTGGTCGGCCAGTTCAACAACGGCCTCGGCATTGGCCGCTGGTCTCATCCAAAGATGCTATCATCCTCCGGCTGCGCCACCGGCTTTGTCGCGATGGTTGCCGAAGGATGGTCGAAACGGTCAAAACGCCTTGCGTTGCCCCGCTTTCGCCCCTACAATCCTGCCCCTTTCTTTGAACCCGTGCCCGCTGCTGGGGCATCAACAGGCTTTTTCCATGAAGACCATGAGTGCCAAGCCCGAGACAGTCCAGCGCGACTGGTTCGTGGTCGACGCGACGAACAAGACGCTCGGTCGTCTCAGCTCCGAGCTTGCTTTCCGCCTGCGCGGCAAGCACAAGACTTCGTTCACCCCGCATGTGGACACCGGTGATTATTTCGTCGTGATCAACGCCGAGAAGATCGCGGTCACCGGCAACAAGCTCAATGACAAGATGTATCACCGTTTCACTGGTTACATCGGCAACTTGAAGACCACGCCGCTCAAGGACCTGCTGGCAAAGCACCCGGAGCGCGTCATCGAGATCGCCGTCAAGGGCATGCTGCCGAAGAATCCGCTGGGCCGCGCTATGTTCCGCAAGCTCAAGGTCTACGCAGGCTCCGACCATCCGCACACCGCCCAGCAGCCTCAGGCGCTGGACCTCTGATCGACAAGGCATAGTCAATGGCGATTCAACAGAATTACGGCACCGGCCGTCGCAAGTCTTCTACCGCCCGTGTGTTCCTGCGCAAGGGTAGCGGCAGCATCGTGGTGAACGAGAAGAACCTTGACGAGTTCTTCGGCCGCGAAACCTCCCGCATGATCGTGCGCCAGCCGTTGCAGCTGGTTGAAGCCAGCGACAAGTTCGACGTGTTCTGCACGGTCGAAGGCGGCGGCATGACCGGCCAAGCCGGTGCCATCCGCCTCGGCATCGCCCGCGCCTTGGTCGAATACGACGAAAGCCTGAAGTCGCCGTTGCGCAAGGCGGGCTTCATGACCCGCGACGCACGCGAGGTGGAACGCAAGAAGGTCGGCCTGCGCAAAGCGCGCAAGGCGACGCAGTACTCCAAGCGTTGATCGAACCGCGCCCGGCGACGGGTGCATCGGTCACCGGACCGTCAGCCAGCGGCCGTATCCCGCCGCTGTGGTCCACAGTCATTGGGGGATCGTCTAATGGTAGGACAACGGTCTCTGACACCGTTAATCTAGGTTCGAGCCCTAGTCCCCCAGCCAGAAAAAGCCCTCGCGAAAGCGGGGGCTTTTTTGTTTTCCACTTGCGACGCAACCCCACCAGCCTCGTCCTTGCCCACCAGCCTCGTCCCTTGCTGCCTTCGCAGGAAGGACGAGAACTATTTCTGGTCGACTGAGCGCAGTCCTTGCAAAAACTCCGGACGGCAGTGCGTCTTCGCGAAAACGGCGACGGGATAGGTTCGCGAAATTGACGAACGGACAACATTTGCGACGGTGACGATGCAGTAGCCTTCGAAGGAACGAAGCGAATCGGTATTGTGAGGTGTCATGAATCCTGCAATGCGAATACTGGCAACTAGCGCCGCCTGCATCGCGATGTCCCTTGCCGGCGCCGGAACGCCGCCGCGCTTTCCGCCGGGAGCGGTCTGGCACAAGGATATTTCGGCTGCCGCCGTCCACCCCAATTCCACGACGATGCTGTCGACGCTCAGCGGTCTTGGCGGTTGGGGTAACAGCAATCGCTTCCAGATCGATTTCGGCCTGCAGGTTTTCCACGATGCACCGGCCAATGCGCCGCGCTACAGCGTGGTCCCGCGTGCTGGCAATGGCACTTACTACACGCCAGATTGCGAAGCCTTGCCGACGACGATGCCGGTCCCGGAGACAGCCGCGTTTGAAGGGCAGCCTGGCCTGTCTTGCGACAACGCAAATCAGGATTGCCACCTGCTGATCCAGCAGGGCAACCAGCTCTACGAATTGTTCTCCGGAAACCTGAGTGGCGGCGTGCTCAATGCAGCCTGCCTGGTTGTGTGGAACCTGGCAGTGGTCTATCCACCGGCGGGCCGGGGCGACAACTGTACCAGTGCCGACGCGGCAGGTTTCCCTATTGCGCCGCTGCTGCCCAATGCCGATGAAGTGGCCGCTGCGGTCGGCGTGGCCAATAGCGATCTGGGCCATGCAATCCGCTTCATTCTTCCCAATGCGCGCATGGCCAGCGATGCAGTCACTGGTGGCACCGGCGGGCGCTTGTACGTGCGCCCGGCAACGCACGCCGGGGCGCCGAGCGGGCCTTCCGCCAGCGTGCCCTACGGTTCGCGACTGCGCTTGAAACCCACGTTCAGCGTGGCCGGTTACAACGCGGCTGCGCAGGTGATCCTGCGCACCATGCAGCGCTACGGCATCGTGCTTTCCGATGGCGGCAACATTGCGCTCGCGTTCGAAGGCGACCGTTTCACCACCGCAAAGTGGAGCGAACTCGGTATCGGCCCGCACGTCTTCTGGAGCGGAGCGAACGGGGCAACGCCAGTGGCGGTCGGTGACTTCGAGATCATCGGTACCGGCCCGCGAATTGCTGAATTTTTCAACTGCGTGCGCACATCCGAGCCGTTCGACCTGATCTTCGCGAGCGGCTTCGACGCGACATGAGTCCGGCCTCAGCGTTGCGCGACGACTTGCGAATACAGCTCTGCAATCTGCGAAGCACTGCGCTCAAGGCTGAACTCATCGCGCCAGCGCGCGGAGCCGGCCAAGCCCATGCGCTCGCGGCGTGCGGGTTCGCGGGTCATACGTATGAGTGCATCAGCGAGGGCGCTCGCACTGCCCGAGGCGAACAAGTCGCCGGTATGGCCATCGGCGACGACATGGCCAACGCCAGAGCCAAAGATGGCACTGGCGACCACTGGCAGGCCGGCGCGCATCGCTTCCAGCAGTACCAATCCAAACGCTTCGCTGCGGTCGAGTGATGGCAACACGAAAAGATCGGCACTGGAATACGCCGCTTGCAGCAAACCGTCATCGATGGCACCAGCGAAGCGCACGCAGTCGTCAAGATCCATCCGCGATGCGTGCTCACGCAGGCGACGCCCGTGTTCGCCTTCACCAACCAGCAACAGGCGTGGCACCTGGACCTCGCCACGATCGCGCAACAGCGCCAGCGCGTCGAGCAACGTATCGAAGCCCTTGTAGTAACTGAGTCTCCCGACCGCGATCAGCTTGATGCCATTACCCGCGGGCCAGGCCAGTGCCCGCGCGCTTGAATCCGGCGCACGACCCAATCCAAGGCCGATCACGTGGGACTTCGCCAGCCACGGCGCCAGCGCCACGCTGGCATCGCGATAGGCCTGCGAGGTGACGATGATCGCTGCCGCGCGCTTCAGCACCGCCTGCTCGAACGGCCGGTACAGCCGATAGGCCACGTGCAGCCGCCAATCCTTGGCATCCGGTGAAATATCGGCATGCCAATGCACAATCCACGGCAAGCGCCGCGCGGCTGGGCTGGCCAGTAAGGCAAAACATGACGGGTTGGGCAAATGGAGGTGCAAGACCTGCGGCCGATGTCGACGAATCATCGACGACAAGCGCAACGGAAAGGCGGGGCTGATCGGTGCATATAAAGGAGCGGCAACACAGCCGGAGCGTTCAACGGTTACGCCATTGATAACGTCCCGTGTTCCAAACCAGTGCCCCGCCGGCTGGTGAACCAGCACCTGCGTATCGATGGCATTAGCTAACTGCCATTCCGCCAGATCCTGCACATGGCGCTCGATGCCACCGCGTTGCGGCGCGTAGAACTTGCCAATGTGCAGCACCCGCAAGCGCTCGGCCGGGGCGATTGCCATTACGATCAGGTTTCGGTGTCACGATTGGCTGGCGCGCCGCCGATTCGTTCCAGCTCACTTTCCAGGATCGCCAGTTTCTGGGTCAGCCGGCGCAACTGTC
>JAYUYW010000187.1:0-13158 GCA_043752325.1 Rhodanobacteraceae bacterium
TCGCCCGGCAAATAAAGGCACTGATGCGGATGCCAGTTCTCGTTCTTGCGGCATTTCACCTCGTAGAATGTACGGCCTCGCTCGGTCCATGAGCGCAACTCCGGGTGCAGTTCCCAGAAGTTCTCGGGCAACTCGCCCAAGCCGGTGTAAAGCAGGCTGAAATCATCGAGCGCGCGGTCGTTCTCGTAATCCTCGGCGGGCACCCCGGCGATCGATGCCTTGATGCGCAGGTTGATGTCCTTTGTGACCAGCACAACGGATTCCTTGGGACGCTGCTGGCGCAGCATCAGCACCGCGTTAAGGATCAGGTTGTCCGGCAGGCCGCCGCTCGCCTTGGTGTCGGCGACGGTCGCAACTGCCTCGGTCTGGAAATAGAGGCGGCCGATGCGTTTGCCGCGATCCAGTCGCAGACCTTCAGGCTGGACCAGATCGAGGCCATCGGCGATGTTGCCTTTCTTGTTGGCGACAACCAGTTCGTTGAGGAATCGGCTGACCTGTCGCGCATTTCGCGAGACTTCCGACATGCCTTTCTTGGCGTTGTCCAATTCCTCAAGCACAGTCATTGGAATGAATACGTCGTGCTCTTCGAAGCGGAACAACGACGTTGGATCGTGCATCAGCACGTTGGTGTCAAGCACGTAGATACGCTTGCCTCGGGTCATGCGCGGGCCTTGTGGTACGAAAGAGGTTGATGCGATTGCGGTACTGGACCGACGCGAAGGTTAGCCAAGCCGGGTCGCCTCACGATTCGGCAAGCCTTGCGAGAACGGCTTCGGCATGGCCAGGAACCTTCAGGTTGATCCAGCTTTCGACCAGCACACCATGAGGGTCGATCAGGAAGGTGCTGCGGACGACACCGATGTAGCGACGCCCATACAACTGCTTTTCGCCGAGCACGTCATAGGCCTTGCACCAGCTTTCATCCACATCGGCGATAAGGTCGAATGGCAGCGACTGCTTCTCGATGAAGCGGGTATGCGAGGCCGCCGAATCACGCGAGACGCCAACGATTCGTGCGCCCGCAGCAACAAACTTGTCGAACAAGTCGCGGAAATCCTGCGCCTCCCGCGTGCAGCCGCTGGTCGCGTCTTTCGGGTAGAAGTAGAGCACCAGCCAACTCCCCCGCAGGTCAGCGGCCTTTAGCAGAGAGCCGTCCTGCAAGGTGGCATCGAGTTTGGGAACACGTTTGCCTGTTTCGAGCATGTCAGAACTTCATTGGATCCATGATTGCATCAAGGTTCTGGCCATCGCAAAACTCCAGGAAATCGTCACGCAACCCGGCGATGTGCATCGTATTCGGAATTCCAATCGTGACCTGTGCAGAAAACATGTCGGCGCCGGTCTGCATCGCCCGGTAGCGGGTCGATAGCAGCTGCTCAATGCTTATGTCGTGGCGCGAGAAGAACTCCGACAATTGAAGCAACACGCCCGGCTTGTCGGCAGCGATCACTTCAACCAGATAAGGCAGCAACGTCACCTGCGGCTGGCGTGCACCGGTGCGAAAGAAACTGAGCCGCATCTCTCCGTCGCGCTCAAGGCGTGACAACGAGGTTTCCAGTTTCGCGATCGCGTCCCATGGGCCCTGTGCCAGCGCCTGCACACATAGCTCCCGGCCAAGCGTCGACACGCGCGCTTCGGAAAGATTGCAGCCGCAATCCGCGACGCGCTTGCACAAGCTGAGCAGCGGCGAATGTGCCGGGTCGCCGAACACGCTGATCAACAGGTGGTTGTCGGTGGTCGGTGGGCGCTGCACGCTTTCGTTCAAGGCTTGCTTCCTGCTGGCGAGTCTGCGGACGGTGGCATTCCGACGTGGCACCTGTTGGCGCACGATAGGTTGTCCTGACGATAGCCGAGAATACTGAGCGCTTGCCGGTGTCGCAAGGGACGGATCGATCCACGAGCCGCCAGTCCGTGAAGTCATCCCCCGGTTGGACTTGCCGGCCGCCTCGCCATTACCATCGACGCCGCTTCCGGCCTGATCGGAACGCCCTGATCCTATCCGATGGACGTTACAGGATGAATCCGAAATCACTCGTGGGCAGTTTCTGTGCCTTGGCGACACCGTTCAACGACGACGACGAAGCGGCGATTGATTTCGATGCGTTTGGACGTCTGGTTGAATTCCAGATCCAGTGCGGCACGCGCGGACTGATTGCCGCCGGGTCGACGGGTGAGGCTGCTGCGCTGGACGACGCGGAATTCAGCGCGTTGTTGCGTTACTGCGTCGAAGTCGCTGCGAAGCGCTGCGTGGTCGGCGCGGGCACCGGCCAGTCGTCAACCAAAAGAACGATCGCGATGACCTGCCGGGCCGCCGAGGCCGGCGTTGATTTTGCCTTGGTGGTGACGCCGCCGTATGTGCGCGCGACCCAGGATGGGCTGGAGGCCCACTATCGCGCTGTGGCCGACCGAGGCGGTCTGCCGATCATGCTTTACAACGTTCCAGGCCGGACCGGCAGTGACCTGCTTCCCGAAACGGTTGCAAGGCTGGTCGACCACGAACGCATTATCGGAATCAAGGAAGCCGTGCCGGACCCGGCACGAATGCGCGACCTGCTGGCCTTGCAAACGGGCAATTTCGCCGTCTTCTCCGGCGACGATCCGACCTTTGCCGACGCGGTGTCGCTTGGCGCGCGCGGCGTGATTTCGGTCAGCGCCAACGTCGCACCCGGAGCCATGCAGCGCTTGTACGAAGCCGCGGCGACCCAATCTTCGGACAGGCAATCAATGGATGCACAGCTGCGAGCACTGTACCGCGCGATGGGTTTGCAACCCAATCCCATTCCCGTCAAATGGGCGCTTTCGCGGATGGGGATTGGCACTGCGCGGCTGCGCCTTCCCCTGCTTTCGCTCGTGAAGCCGTATCATGGCGAGGTCGAAAGCGTCGTCGCATCCTTGCCGCCGCCCGTCCATCCCACACGCGAAATTCAGGTAGAGAGATAGCCCATGCAGATTCGCCGACCCTTTTTATTTCCCGGCATGAACGCCCTCGCCCTGCTCGCCGTCTCGAGCTTGCTGCTGGGCGGCTGTAGCTGGTTCAGTCGTAATAAGGACCGCACCGAGTATCAGGGCGCCGCCCAGACACGTCCGCTCGAAGTGCCCCCAGACCTCGATTCCCCGGCGGGTTCCAGTGCGTTGGCCATTCCCGATGCGTCCGGTCCCACCTCCGGCGTGCGCGATGGCGGAACGCTGGTGCTTGGCCGCCCGGCTGACGCCAATGCGCCGCCACCGACCACGATAAGTTCGGCGACGGTCGCGACCACGTCGAACAGTCTGAGCGTGTCGGATAGCGCCGCCAGCACTTGGCGTCGCGTTGGCCTGGCACTTGAGCGAATCGATGGCACCACAATCCAGTCGCGCGACGAAGCGGCGATGAGCTACGACGTTCGTACTACCGGTCAGACGGTCCAGAATGCGGGCTGGTTCAAGCGCGCCATCACGTTTGGCAAGGCCACGAAGACGACTAGCAATCCGGTGTCAGTGCGGCTCCGCGTCAGCGGCGATGGCGACAACAGCACTGTGCAGGTTGAAGGTGGCGAAAGCGCGGCCGATGCGACAACGGTCCGCAACCTGATAGCAAGCTTGCGTTCGCGATTGAACTGATCACAACCCTGCGTCACTGCGGGGTCATTCATGAAAAAAGCCCGCGTCATCGACGCGGGCTTTTTCGTGAAACATGTCTAGCGACTCTAGTCAGCGCTCCAGTTTGTCCAGCTTGTCTGGCTTGCCTTCCCATTCCTTGGCATCGGCCGGTGCAGGTTTCATCTCGGTTATCACTGGCCAGTCCTTCGCCAGCTCCGCGTTCAACGCGATGAAATGCTCTTGCCCGGCGGGCACATCGTCCTCCGGATAGATGGCATTTACCGGACACTCGGGCTCGCACAGCGTACAGTCGATGCACTCTTCCGGGTCGATGACCAGAAAGTTCGGGCCCTCATGGAAGCAGTCAACCGGGCAGACCTCAACGCAGTCGGTGTACTTGCACTTGATGCAGTTCTCGGTGACGACGAAGGGCATGGTTTTCAGTGCGCCGGAGCGCTCGAGTTGGTCAAAAAAGGCCGGCTGGACAATCGAATCGGAACGGAATGGCGCTCCCTACGAGATTCGAACTCGTGTCGCCGCCTTGAGAGGGCAGTGTCCTGGGCCACTAGACGAAGGGAGCGCAGTCGCTTGGGATCAGCGCGGCCACGTAGTATAACGGAATGCTTACTTCGGACAATCTGCGATCACCTTGCAATTCCTTAAATTATTCAGCCGGAAAGTGGCGCCTGACTCTGGCCCGTCCACCCAGCAAAGTTGCGTACCGGCGCGATCACCGCGACCCAAGGCGCGCTCGCAACCAAATCTGATTGCACGACCGGACCACTGCATTTCACGGCGCGATATTTCCCCTGGCGCGCTGCGCGTGCTGTATCGATTGAACGAGTCAGGATACGCAGCCTTCCTGGTTGGCGGTGCGGTCCGTGACCTGCTGCTCGGGGGCCACCCGAAAGACTTCGACATCGCCACCAACGCAACGCCCGAACAGGTTCGCGGCCTTTTTCGAAATTGCAGGCTGATCGGTCGTCGCTTTCGGCTCGCCCACGTCGTGTTCGGCAAGGAAATCGTGGAAGTCGCCACGTTCCGCGGCAGCGAAGACAACGGCAATGGTGACCGCCATGTCGTTGACGGCCGCATCGTGCGCGACAACGTCTATGGCAGCATCGAGGAAGACACGATACGCCGCGACTTCACCGTCAACGCGCTTTACTACGACATCAGCGACTTCAGCGTACGCGACGATATCGGCGGCCTCGCCGATCTGAAGGCACGCCAGATGCGTCTGATTGGCGACCCGGAACTACGCTATCGCGAAGACCCGGTACGCATGCTCCGTGCGGCACGCTTGGCCGCCAAGCTCGATTTCGACATCGCGCCGGAGGCGTCGGCTCCGTTTGCCAAACTTGGCGAACTGTTGGCAGAGGCTTCGCCAGCGCGGCTGTTCGACGAAACCCTGAAACTGTTTCTTGGTGGCTACGGATTGGCCAGTTTTCGAACCCTGGAGCGCTATGGTTTGTTGTCTGCGATCTTCCCTGCGACCAGCCGATCGCTCAACGGTCCAAACGGCGAGCCGTTTCGCACACTGATCGAAAAAACGCTCATGAATACCGATGCTCGTGTTCGTTCCGGCAAGTCGGTGACTCCGGCGTTTCTGTTCGCCGCGATCCTGTGGGAGCCGTTACGCGAGCGCCACGACAAGCTGCTCGCCGACGACAAGGACGAGGCCGTTGCGTGGTCGATGGCTGTCGACCGCACAATCGGCGAGCAGTTGCAGCGCCTTGCGGTGCCGCGCCGATTCACTTTCACGGTCGAGGAAATCTGGTCGATGCAGGCGCGCTTTGAGCAGCGTCAGCGCAAGCGCGTGGTGCGCCTTCTCGCTCATCCGCGATTCCGTGCCTCGTACGATTTTCTGGTCCTGAGATCCATGGCCGATGACACTCTTGTCGAGTCCGCCGAGTGGTGGACGGAGGCGCAGCAACTGGACCCGTCAGATTTGACTTCCCATCTTGGTGCGCCACCTGCGACGCGCCACGAAGTGGAATCGTCGGACGAGGAAGGCGCCCCGAAGAAACGACGTCGCCGACGTCGACGCAAGCCCTCGGCGGCCTCCAGCGAAACATGACACTGGCTTATGTTGGACTCGGCAGCAATCTCGACGATCCGCAGCAACAGGTGATTTGCGCCCTTGCCGCGCTCAATGAACTGCCGTCGACGCGGCTGTCTCGCCGATCCAGCCTGTATCTATCCGCGCCTTGGGGTTTGGTGGACCAGCCGAACTTTATCAATGCGGTTGCAGAAGTCAAAACCGAGTTGGACGCCGCCAGTCTTCTCGCACAGTTGCTGGAACTTGAAATTCGCCTCGGTCGCCGTCGCGATGGCCCGCGCTGGGGTCCGCGCCGTATCGACCTGGACCTGCTGGTGCATGGCGACGAGGCGACATCATCTCCGGGGTTGCGGCTGCCACATCCGCGTATTGGCGAACGCGCCTTTGTATTGATGCCACTTGCCGAGCTTGCGCCAGATCTTGACCTGGCAGGGATCGGCGTCATCACTGAACGACTGCGCCATCTCGATACAAGTCTATGCACGCGCATCGACCGCTGACGCGCAAACAGGAACCGTAACCCGATCATGACTCAATCAGAATCGTCGAAGCCATCACGAACTCCCGTAACCATCAACCGCCTGCTGAAGATGAAGCAGAGTGCTGAGAAGATCGTGGCGTTGACTGCTTACGACGCCAGCTTCGCCGCCTTGGTTGATACCGCAGGCGTCGATGTCGTGTTGGTCGGTGACTCGCTCGGCATGGTGGTGCAGGGACACTCAAGCACGTTGCCGGTCAGCGTCGATCACATCGTCTATCACTGTGCCGCAGTGGCGCGCGGACTGCGCAGCGCCCTGCTGGTCGCCGACCTCCCCTTCATGAGCTATCACGACGTGCCGACCGCGATGGAAAATTCGGCCCGATTGATGGCTGTCGGTGGCGCGAGCATGGTAAAGCTGGAGGGCGCAGGTTGGACGCTCGACATTATCAAAGCTCTGACCGAGCGCGACATTCCGGTCTGTGCGCACTTGGGATTGACTCCACAGTCGGTGCACAAGCTAGGTGGCTATCGGGTCCAGGGTCGCGATGCAGCACAGGCTGAACAACTTCGTCAGGACGCCCTCGACGTGCAACGAGCCGGTGCCGATTTGCTGGTTCTGGAATGCGTGCCGGCAGCGCTCTCGGCGGAGATCAGCAGAGAACTGGCGATACCGACCATCGGCATTGGTGCAGGTGCCGATTGCGATGGGCAGGTGCTGGTGCTTTACGACGCCCTCGGCATCACACCCGGCAAGCGACCGCGCTTCAGCAAGGATTTCCTAGCCGGTGCGGGGTCGATCAGTGCCGCGCTATCCTGCTATGTCGAAGCGGTCCGCAGCGGTGCGTTCCCTGCCGCCGATCACAGCTACTGAAATGCAGCGAGTCACCACGCTCGTTGATTTGCGCGAACGCATGGCCGCGTTGCGTTTGAGGGGCAACCGGGTCGGGTTTGTGCCGACCATGGGTAACCTGCACTCCGGTCATTACTCGCTGATCGAAGAGGCACGCCGTCACGCCGAGTTCGTGGTGGCCAGCGTGTTCGTCAATCCGACACAGTTCGGGCCGAGCGAGGATTTCGCGCGCTATCCGCGAACGCTCGAATCCGACGCCGCCGGGCTTGCAGCAGCAGGCTGCAACCTGATGTTCATGCCAGACAATTCGACGATTTATCCGTTCGGGGCACAGCAAAGCGTCCGAGTACAAGTACCGGTCGTCAGCGAAACGCTGGAAGGCGCGATAAGGCCGGGCCATTTCGACGGCGTCGCCAGCGTGGTCGCGCGCTTGTTCAACCTGGTCCAACCTGATGTCGCCGTATTCGGTCGCAAGGACTACCAGCAGTTGTTGGTGATCCGGCGCATGGTCGACGATCTCGCATTCCCGATCCGCATCGTCGGCGCACCGATCATTCGCGAATCCAATGGACTGGCGATGAGCTCGCGTAACCAGTATCTAACCCCCGAACATCGCGAGCAGTCGGCGGCGATCTTCGACACACTGAACTGGATGAAGGCCAGTCACGACGCTGGAGACGCCCCCGGGGACATCGGTTCCGCAGCCATGTTGCGTTTACGCGACAACGGATTCGATCCCGACTACGCCACGATTCGCAACGCGGCTGACCTTGCTGAACCACAGGCAGGATATACAGGTCAACACGCTCCGGCCGTCGCTTTGGTAGCCGTCAGGATCGGCGGGACACGTCTGATCGACAATCTGGAGCTGTCGGTTTCCGACGGAATAGGCGTCTGAGCAACAGTTGTGGTTTTTTTGCGAAAAGTGTTGCTTTTTCCAACACATGCCACTTATACTGGCGACGCTGTCGGGATCCCTCTTCGGGGAAAACGGCGTAAGCAGGGCGCATTCAGGTAGTCATAACTAATCCACCCCTCGCGCGTTTTCCGCTGCGAGGGTTTTTTTTGCGTCAACGTCTTGAAAATGAAGGCGCGGTCGGCACCTGTTCCTTTCGTAGTGTCACCACGCGGCACAGCCGCTAGGATGATTTCCGATTGTTGCCAATTTACAACACCGCAAGCAAGAACGAGGATTCGATGCACCTGACGCTGCTGAAAGCAAAGATCCACCGTGCGACCGTAACGCAGGCAGAGCTGCACTATGAAGGCTCTTGCGCGATCGACGGACGCTTGCTCGATATATCGGGGATTCGCGAGTACGAGCAGATTCACGTCTACAACATCAACAGCGGAGCGCGCTTCTCGACCTACGCGATCCGGGCCGAAGAAAATTCAGGCACCATCTCGATTAACGGTGCGGCGGCGCACCGAGCGCAGCCGGGCGACCTGATCATCATTTGCTCATACGCAGGCATGACGGAAGCCGAGGCCACTGCGTTCAAGCCGAACCTGGTCTACGTGGACCGCAACAACCGGCTGACCCACACCAACACGTCGATTCCGCAACAAGCCGCCTAAGTGCGACGGCGAGGCTGCTCCAGCCGAAACTGTTTAACTCTCTCCGATCAATTCTACCAGTACGGCCATTCGCACAAAGACGCCATTGGCAACCTGATCGAGCACTGCGGATTGTCGACCGTCGGCGACGTCATCGGAGATTTCCACGCCGCGGTTCATTGGTCCCGGATGCATTACGATCGCGTCCGGCGACGCTCGGCGCAGCCGAGCCACGTCGAGTCCATAACGCCGAAAATAGTCAGCGTCGTCGGCAATCAAGCCGGCCTTCATGCGTTCGCGCTGCAAGCGCAACATGATCAGCACATCGGCACCGGCAATCGCCGCGTCGAAATCGTCGGTCAAGATGCAATCGGGAAATTCGTCCGTGGCGTCCGGCAGAAGCGTGGACGGGCCGCAGAGCCGAATCTCGCCCGCACCGAAAACTCGTAATGCGTGTACGTCGGAACGGGCAACACGGGAATGGCGGATATCGCCGCAGATCGCGACGACTGCACCGTCAATCCTTCCCAGTCGATCACGAATGGTCAGCGCGTCGAGGAGCCCTTGGGTCGGGTGCGCATGGTTGCCATCGCCGGCATTGAGGATCGAAGCCTGCCTCGTCGCCGCCGCAAGCCGCTGCGGCGTGCCGTTTTCCTTGTGGCGAACAACGAACGCATCGGCGCTCATCGCCTCCAGCGTCGCCAGTGTGTCTTCCAGCGTCTCGCCCTTGCCGGCGGACGACTGCGTGATATCGAAATTCAGCACGTGTGCGCCCAACCGCCGAGCGGCCAATTCAAAGCTCGACCGTGTCCGCGTCGACGTTTCGAAAAACAGGTTCACCATCGTTCGATTGGCCAAAAGCGGCGGACAGCGATGTTCGCGACCGAACTGCTCACGCAAGTGTGCAGCGCTGTCGAGCAGCCGTGACAGCGTGCTGCGATCCAGGCCATCGAGAGTAATCAGATGTCGCAAGCGCGTTGGCGTCGAATTCACCATGCGGACCCTGTGGTCGTCGACCTCGGCTGCTGATCAAACCAGCGATCCAGAATCACGGTTGCGGCGACCGCGTCAATTTCCGCTGCGGCCTTGCGCCTGACGCTTCCCTGCTCGCGTCGCTTGGCAAATCGCTGCGATGCTTCGCGCGAACTATTACGTTCGTCGACGCGATGCACCATCAATCCTGAGCGCCGCGCCAATTCGCCCGCGAATTGCGTCGCAGTGCGGGTCATCGGCTGCTCGCCCCCATCAAGCGCCAAGGGCAGCCCGACCACCAGCGCGGCGGGCTGCCATTCCTTCAACAGCGCGTCGATCTTCGACCAATCCACTCCACGCTCGCCGACGCTGACCGTCGCCAGCGGACGCGCGCTGCCGGTCCGCGTGCTTCCAATCGCGACGCCGATCAGCTTGGTGCCGACATCGAAGCCGAGGAACGTCTCCGAATCCACTCAGGCGCGACCTGAATAGCTAGCGAGATTTACAGCGCTGCCGATGCCGAGCAAAGCGGCGGCCGCATTCCAGCGCTCTTCCAGTGGAGTGTTGAAAAGGATTTGCTGGTTGGCTGGCGTGGTGAGCCAGGAATTCTCCATCAACTCCTGCTCAATCTGCCCTGGCCCCCAGCCCGCATACCCAAGGGCAACCAAGGCCTGCTGCGGGCCTTCCCCAATCGCTATTGCGGCGAGGATGTCACGAGAAGTGGTGACGCTGATCTGTTCGGTGATCCGGAACGACGATTCCCAGGTCCCGCCCGGCGTATGCAGCACGAAGCCACGCTCCGGCTGCATCGGTCCGCCGACCAGCACCGGCCCCTCGATGACGTTGGCAAGATTGCTACTGAGGTTCATGTGCTCCAGTACATCGCCGAGTCGATACTCGGAGAGCCGATTGATCTGCAGACCCATCGCCCCGTCCTCGCCGTGCTGACAGACAAACGTGACGCTGCGTGCAAAGTGGGTGTCGCGCAACAACGGCATCGCGATAAGCAGTTCGCTGGACAGCCCTGATTCGAAGTGTGCCGATTCGATGTGCATTCGGTGGATTCCAAGACGAGCCTGTGAACTTGAACTCAGTGAGCCGCTTCGCGCCGCATATAGGGCGTGTTGCCGGTGGCGTGGTCGGTCGCGTCGCGGACGCCGGTGATTTCCGGAACGCGCTCACACAACGTCGACTCGATGCCGTCGCGCAAGGTGACATCGACCATGCCGCAGCCGTGGCAACCACCCCCGAACTGCAACACGGCGATGCCGTCGGCGGTGACTTCGCTAAGGCTCACGCGGCCGCCATGCGATGCCAGGCGAGGATTGATCTCCGTTTCGATCACATGGCGAACTCGCTCGATTACGCTGGCGTCGCCGCTGGGCGGGCTGCCGCGCAGGCCCGGCGCGCGGATCGTCAACGTGCCGCCCGTGGCGTTGCGGTCATAGTCGACTTCTGCGTTGTCGAGAAATGGCGCGCTGGCGGCCTCTACATAGATCGAAAAGCCACGGCACTCCACTTCCCACTCATCGCCGACCAGGTCGGATGGCTCGCAGAATTCAAGCTGGCAATCGCCCTTCAGCGTGCCGGCGTGGACGGCACGCAAGCGAATGCCGAGGCCGTCGATCTCCTGCTGCTCGATCAGCTTGCGAAAATGGTCCTGGGCGTTGTCGGACAGCGTCATCATCAAATTTCCACCAGCAAAGTCATCAGCTTGGACATGCGGCCATTGTAGCTTTCATCAACTCGCGCCAGTGCCATGCCTATACTTGCGCGCTAAACACATTCGGAGAAAACAATGAACGACGCAGCCTTGCGCGAGCAGCAGTGCCAGCCACTCAAAGGTCAGAAAAACGCCTTGACTGACGAGCAGATCGACGCGTTCCTGACGGATTTACCCGGTTGGAAACACGATGGCGACGGCATCCGGAAGAAATTCGAATTCGATGACTACCACCACACAATGGCGTTCGTGAACGCGGTTGCATGGATAGCCCATCAACAGGACCATCACCCTGATCTCGATGTCGGTTACCACCGCTGTGGCGTCTTTTTTTCGACGCACGATGTCGGTGGACTGTCGCAGAACGACATGATCTGCGCCGCCAAGGTTGACGCCCTGCTTGGCTGAGCCCGCGTCGCACGAGGCGCATTCGCTCATCATGCGAATGGTCTGGCTGGTCGCGTTGGCAGCCATCGGCGCAACCTTGGGTTGGCTGGCGCATTGGCAGGTGACGACGCGGCTGGACGAGTTAGCAAACCAACGCATTGTCCAGGTCGCGCAAGGTTTGCCAATCCATCAGTGGCCGCTGACCAAGCCCGAAGACATCATCGCCGGCCGCGTGTTCGGCAACGCGACCACACGCTTCGACGAGTCGGGGCTCCACATCACCAGTCGCGGTGCGGCGGTCGAGTTGGGATTGCGGCTCGCGGAACCGCTGGATCTTGACCGCTATGGTTTGATCGAACTCGCTGTGCAAGCCGATCCCGCCGTTCGACTGCAGTGGTCGGCCTATTTCCAGGATTCGGCCAGTCCTTGCCGTTCCGAGCCACAACCTATCGTTGACGGAATTCTCCGTTCCCAGCTGAGCCGGATTGGCTGGGGCTGTCAAGTGCCGCCGCGCCCCAGCGCTCTCAGCTTGCGTCTTGTTGTTGACGGTCCTGCTGGAGCCGCATTCACCGTGAGAAATGCGCAAATCCTGCCTATGGGCATCGCGCTGCCTCCAGTGAGGCAAGACGTTCCCGACGTCAAGAAATCTTCGGAAATCGTCGTTGCCGCCACGCGACTACTAGCGCTTCCGCACAACATTCAGTTGGTCGCGGCTGTGCCGCTCGGTTGGCTCGACGCTGCCGGGCTGGCGCGTCGCGCAGAATTGCGGGATTTGGTGCCCGCCGTCGTCACCGCGACCGTGCCGAATTTGCATGTCAACCAGCGTGTCCAGAGCACAAGTCCGAATGCCACCACGCTGTCTCTATTCGGCGTGCTGCTGCTGATCTGGCGATGGCCACCGCAACCAATAAAATGGCGGATTCCAGCGCAGATCGCCGCCGCATTGCTGATGCCGTTGTGGCTAAGCGTCGGCCTGCGTCTGGGCACGCCATTTTCGTGGATCGATCATACGTTCATTGCCGCCAGCTTGCTTTATCTGGCGCTTCGGCTGATTGAGCGCGCACCGCGCTGGCACTGGATTGGCGGGCCATCCGCGTGGGCCATACCAGCGGCCAGCATCGTGGTGGCGATTGCCTTGGCGCTACTGCTACACGGTAGCTCTGAAATCATCCTTCCGGACGCAATGACCGGGTTGCGCTATGTCGGCTGGGCAGGAATCCAGCAATTGATTCTGTCGCGCCTCGTTGCGGATCGGCTATCTGCGTTGGGCTGGTCGGTGCCGTGGGTCAGTCTTTTCGCAGCCACCGCCTTCGCCTTGCTCCACGCGCCCAATCAGTCGTTGATGTTGATGACCTTGATCGGCGGCCTGCTCTGGATGTGGAATTGGCAACGACACCGCGCTCTGCTTCCGAACGTGTTTGCACACGCTTTGTGCGGACTTGTTGCCAGCGCGGCGATCGACCCCAGCTGGCTGTGGTCGGCAGAGATCGGCTCGCGATTCTTCGCTGGCTAACCTGACGCAGCAACCTCGCTCGACAATCGCTTCA
>JAYUYW010000188.1:0-2014 GCA_043752325.1 Rhodanobacteraceae bacterium
AGCGCCAACGCTGCCATGGGCAGGAGCGACATCGTTGCAACAACCGAGGAAGAGCGGTGATTAATCGAAGCCATTGGCATAAATCACCTCGGGTCTTGCACGATAGTCCATCGCAAACGGTGCGATGTGCTGAAATGAATCAATTGGACGATTCATCGTTCACGATCCGGCAGATTCAGCGTGAGCGTTTGCGCAGGTGGCTGGATCGACTCCATGTCAGGCGTGACCGTAAAGGTCCCGAGAAACTTAGGCCGAGATGGCGGCAACGGGTCAGGCCGGATCGCCGAAAAAATCTCCGGAATTTCTCCAGCGCTTGCCAAGACGGTCGCAAAAAACCCTCCCATGCTGAAAAGCAAGATGACGAGGCGTTTGCATTTCATGGCGCGTTTCCTTATTCGTAGGCTGATCGACCGAATCAGCACTCCACAGTCAATTGAAACGAGCGACACGCCTCACCGCAAGAGACAGCAGAAAACAAAGTTCATGGGCAAGTCCGTCCCTGCCGCTTCGCTGTCTACCGTGCCGAACGATTGAAGGCATGGTCAAAAGTCGCGCTGATGGCCCCGATCGGCGTTCAGCGCGAAGGAAGTCTGCGGCTGCTCATTCGCGTCGCCGCTGCTATGATCGTCCGGCACCCCTGAACGACCAGCTTCTCTCGCGAATCTGCACGCTGGTTGCTTGGGTCCGATTGCGGGGAAACCCGTCCACCTCCGCTCCAAGGAGTTTGTCCATGTCCAAGTATCTCGTTCTCGTCATTGCCGCCTTGGCATTGCTGGCTGGCTGCGACAAATTCGGCGGTGGCAATGCCGCCAAAAAAGAAGCGAAGAAGATGGCAGCGGAGGTTGTCAAGACCGACACCATCACCGGTAACGTCAGCATGCGTGATCCGATCAGCGTGGGCGAAGGTTCGCGATTGGAAATCAAGCTGGTCGACCTGAGTCAGGAGGAAATCCCGGTCGCGGAAACCACGCAGACAGTCACCGGCCAACCGCCCTACGCGTACACGCTGGATGTCTCCAAGGTCAACGTCATTCCCACCCACACCTATGAAATGCGCGTGCTGCTGATCGACGGCGATCGGCGCTTTATTCCGGCGCTGATCTCGCAGGTGTTGACCAAGGGTGGCGGCGCGACCGCTGACATCATGGTGAAGGCAGAGCCTACCCCGTCGGAACTGCTCAAGGAATCGATCGACAAACTGCAGAAGCAGATTGGCGCCATGAAGACGATGAAGGATTCCTACCTTACTGACAAGGAATCGGTGGCATGGGACGGATTCTACAAGGACAAGCAGGTTCGCTTCGTGCGCGTCACCACGATTTCCGAAGGCAAGGAGCCGGGCAACACATCGCGCAGCACTGTCAAATATGCGTACAAAGACGACAAGCCCTTGGGCGTCATCGCCGGTTCGACCACCTACGGCTGGAATGAGAATGGCGAGTTGATGGTGAACATGAAGAGCGATGGTGGGGTAGCCGATGCCGAGGCCGCCAAGGCGTACTACGCACAGGCCCAGAAGACGCTGACGATGGCGCAGAACAAGATTCCGTCGAAATAACTGGCTTTTCCGTCGTCATTCCGCTTGCGGCAATGACGGCAGTGAACCCCTCGTCGCAGCAACGAACCCCGTTCGGTCACCGAGCGGGGTTTTTGTTTACGCGAAGAACCGCATTACCCTTTACAAGCACGGTCGAGCCCGTGACGATAGGCGGTCCAGTTTCGGAGTTTGCATTGGCGAACGATCTCCCCAACCCCGAGCATCCGTCTGGCGTCGGGCTGCCTCGCGGCGTTTTGCGATTGTCGATACGCGAGATTCCCTGGGGACGTGGCTACGAGTGGCTGCCGCATCCGGCGGCATGTGCTCGCCTGCGCATCGACTATGCCGGCCACCGCGTTTCGCCTACCTTCCAAAAGCGAACGACCGTACATACCGATGCAGGCACCGTGGTCTTCGAGCGCAACGCCGCGATTGAAGCGGCCATCGCTGATCGTCTCGACGGCTTGGGCATGGTCA
>JAYUYW010000189.1:0-13102 GCA_043752325.1 Rhodanobacteraceae bacterium
ACCGGAACGGTGATCTGCAACTGGTCTTCGACGCGCTCAATCTTCGGCCATTCGCCGTCCAGCCAAAGCAGATCGAGCACCTCCCCGCGCAGCGTGATGGTGGTATCACGACCCACTTTGAGCGGCGCGACCGGCAAGTCCAGATGCAACTCACCGAGCTTTCGCTGCAACCATTCGCCGTGCTCGCTGATGAAGGCGAGCACCTGTGGCATGCGGACGCCTTTCGGGCAGGTCACCTGCGCACCTGCGGCCGTTACGGTCAGACGCAGGCGACGCGCGCGCGGATGCAGGCGACGGCGAACGCGAATGGTCGCGCCATCGGAGGTTGCCAGTTCCAGATAATCTTCTTCAGCGGGCGTTGCCATGATTTTCTGAGAGTGAAGTTTCCTGCCCGGGCGCTGCCGCTCAGGCTTGGTCAGTAGGACGCTTGATATTGAACCAGGACTCCAGCGCTTCCAGCAGACGACGGATTTCACCAGTCATCAGCATGAAAGTCGCGTCCAGTTCGGCCCGAGTCGATTCCAGCGAGCTGTCGTCGATTTCGTCGAGCACGATATCAAGGAATCGCAGCTTGCGGATAACCAGGTCTTCGCCGAGCACAAATTCGATCCGGTCGTCGAAGGTCAAGCCCAACTGAAATACCTGTTTGCCGGATTTGAGGTGCTCCTTGATCTCGTCCAGTTCCAGGTCTTGGCGCCGGCAGCGTACGATCGCACCGGACTCGGCCGGATCGCGCAATTCGCATTCGTCGCCCAGCACCAGGTTCGCCGGTAGCTTGCAGCTGGCCAGCCATTGGGTTAGCAGGGCGCGTGGTGATTCCTCGGGTGCCAGCGGCGTTGCCGGGAAACGGCCGACCGCATCGCGGACCTGGCTGACCGCTTCCTCGGCATTCTTGCGGCTCGCTGTGTCAATGACGATCCAGCCCTGGGCAAGGTCTAGATACGCGAACTGGCGCGAACTGCGCACGAAAGCACGCGGCAACAGATCGGTCAGTACTTCATCTTTCAGGCGCTTGCGCTCGCGTGAGCCAACCCGGCGTGCCTCTTTCTCGGTGATCTCGGCGAGCTTGTTGGCAAGCTCGTCGTTGACCACTGACGACGGCAACAGCTTGTCCTCGCCACCGACGGTAAACAGGGTGAAATCGCCAGCGCGATGGACCAGCTCGTCGGAGTCACGCCCGAACGGCGAGACGAAGCCACGCGTCATCATCTCGATCGGCCCACACGGACGCAGCCGGTGTTGGTCGAGCGCGGTTTCCACGTTGCTGAGATCGGACGAGGTGGCGGGAGAGAAACGAAAGAGGCTGAGGTTGCGAAAGAACATGGGTGTTGGAGGCCTTCTAAAACGAAAGAAAAGAGACGGTAATGCGGCACCGACGCGCAGGGGTCGAATGCGACCACATCGTCAGCGGAAGAGCCGCCGGACAATGCAGAGCGAAGGTGCCGCCGCGCAGCCGGCCATTGTAAGCCGCCGCTGCGAGGGGGTTGATCAGAGCATCCATCAATGACCGCAATGACGTGATTTAAAAAGATGGCGACGGCGCAGCGCATCCGCATGGTTGCAGCCGCTACACTTGGCCCTAGATGACCCTGCCGTTCTCCGACGATCCCGCGATGCTGGCCCGCAAGCTGAGCGAGTTGCGCGACGAGCATCGCAACCTGGATACCGCGATCGCCCGCCTGTCGGCCGATCCGGTACTGGGTGACGTGCTGCACATCAAGCGGCTGAAAAAGCGCAAGTTGAAGTTAAAGGACATGATCGCCTGGATCGAGAACAAACTGATCCCGGACATGGATGCCTGAGCGGCGCAGCTATTCGGCAGGTTTCTCGCCAGTGGCCGTCGTCGTTGCAGCCGCGTTTCCGATTTCCGGCTTCTCTGCAATCGCGGCGCGTTTGTCGGCGGTTAGCTTGAGGATGCCGTGGCGGATTTCGCGGCTGAGCACCACGCGTGCATCGCGGGCGACGTCTTCCAACTGCTGATCGTAATCGAGCCTGCCGGCTTGGTCGGTCCAGACGATTCGGCGCTCGCGCAACTTCTGGATGAAAGCACGGAACAGCGCCTTGTCGAAGAACTCTGGTCCGTTGACTTCGTTAAGCAGACTCAGCCGCTGAGCGGTCAGGTGGCAAAGGTTTTCCAGTTCGCCGGCGGTCAGACTGCCGCGCCCGTGCCGCACCAAGGCGATCACCGCGATGTAGTGGCGCTCGAAGGTTTGCAGCAGGCTGTGGGCAATGCCCCGCAGCAGGTAGGCGTTGTCGGTCTGGCCGGCGCTGCGACCCAGCGTTGCGCCGTCTGCTCGGCTGTCGAGCAAGCCGCGCCGCACAAAGAAATCCGCTGTCGCGTCGATGCGCGCTGCGAACTCGGCACCCGTCCAGCGCAGGAACAATTCGTTCTGGATGAAGGGATAGACCAGTCGACCAAGCCGCTGGATATTTTCGCGTGCCATGCGCCGGTTGTTGAGGAAGCAACACGCCACCCATGCCGCATCGGCCAGCAAGTGCTGGACGTTGTTGCGGAAATAACTGAGCAGCACCGCGTTCTCGTCCGAGCAGCGCAACACGTCGCCCAGGGGATGGCTGACTCGCTCGATCCACTGCATCTCTTCGGCATAGGCAATGATCTCGCCAGGGTTCATCGGCGTGATTGTCACGCGATCGGAGTAGGGCAGTTCTGTGAGCAGCGCTTTGCTCAACGCGATCTGCGCAACGAGGTCGGCCTCGGTCAGCGCGCGGGTGCGAGTCGATAGCAGGGCAAGCGCAATCAGGTTGATGGGGTTGACGTGGGCGGCGCGATTAATGTGGATCTGAATGCGCTCAGCCAACGTATCGACGGCAGCCGCCATCCACTCGGGCTTCTCGTCATCACCGATATTCTGTGTCCACCCCGGCGCGATTTCGTCGAGGAAGGGTTTCAGATAGATCGGCTCGCCGAACGACAAGGCTACGCGACCATAGCGCTTGCGCAGCACGCGCAGCGAGCGGAACAGCGCGAGCAAGGTTTCTTTCTGCTTGGGGCCACCTGACAGTTCACCGATGTACGACTTGCCCTCCATCAATTTTTCGTAACCGACATAAACCGGCTGGAACATCACCGGTCGACGCGACTCGCGCAGAAACCCGCGCAAGGTCATCGCCAGCATGCCGCCACGCGGCGCGAGCAATCGCCCCGTGCGCGAGCGGCCACCTTCAATGAAATATTCCAGCGACACGCCGCGAGAAAAAAGTTGCGCCACGTATTCACTGAAAACGGTGGTGTAGAGCGCATTGCCCTTGAAGCTGCGGCGCAGGAAAAACGCGCCACCGCGGCGCAGGATCGATCCGACCACAGGCAGGTTCAAGTTGACGCCTGCAGCGATGTGCGGCGGCACGATATTGTTCTGGTAAAGCTGATACGACAGCAGGATGTAGTCGATATGGCTGCGATGGCAGGGGACGTAAATCACTTCGTGGCCCGGGATCGCCTCTTGCAGTTTGTCCAGGTGATGGGTGGTGACGCCGTCGTACAACTTGTTCCAGAACCACTTCAGCAGGAACGAGAGCGAGCGCACCACCGGATGCGAATAATCGGCCGCGATTTCGCGCACATAGTGACGCGCCCGTCGCCAGGCTTTGGCGTGGCTGATGTTGTCCTTGCTGGCGGTAGAGGCAATCGCCTCGCGCACGAACGTGGAATTGAGAATGCCGTCGGCAACGTTACGGCGATGCGAAAGATCGGGTCCGATCACGGCCGAGCGAATGCGCCGGAAGTGGACGCGCAAGACGCGTGAAAGCTTGCGCACCGTACGTTCGGAATCGAGCCCCTGCGCGTCGGCGACAACTTGGCTCAGCAATACCGGTTTGGAATAACGCACCACCGTCGATCGACCATTCAGCAGGAGCGCCAGCAAGCGCTGGAAGCGACCGACGACCATCCAGTTTTCCGAGAACAGCACGCGGAACCAGCCTTCCTCGCGATCCGGCGCGCGGCCGACGAAGATCGACACCGGCACCAGGCGCACGTCACTGCCCGGATGCTCGCGCACGTGGTCGAGCAATAGGCGCAAGGTTTCGGAACGTGACGGATGTTTCGATCGTCCGAACAGTCGCGGTCGTCGCGACAGTGCGACCACCGAGCGGCGTCGTCGAATCGGCAGGTTTTCCGAAGCAGCGTAAGGCGCAGGCAATCCAGCTTCCGAGGTGGCCTGGTCAAGAATCAACGTGTCCGACAGACCCTGCCGTTCGACTACGTAAACCGTCGGCAGGTCACTGGGCGGAATCAGATCAGCCGGATCGGAAGGTTCCTGCCGAATCTTCAGCCAGTGACCAAGCAGCGAGCCCAGCAAGCGGATATGCGGCGGCGGCGGACGCCGTCGCGCGACAACGGCTGCCGGCGGCGTCTCGGCCACTTTTGCCGGATCGGCATCCAACACGCTGTCAGACACGTCCTTGTGCGCCTCTCCAAGCGTCGCCTTCACCCTTTGGTGGGTGCTACGGGCTGGGCGGCATTCTTGTCTGGCGTGGTTGCAGTCGGTGCGGGCAGCATCAGTTTTTCGATGGTGTCCTTGCTGTACCAGCGACCATCCTGTCGAACCATGTCGGTTTCGGTCGACATCGACTTGCCCAGCAACGTGAAATCGACTTTTACCTTCGCGGTATCTGCGGCTGTCGAAACCAGCGTCGGCGTCACCGAGTCCAGCGAATCGTCGATCGACAGCCCATACAGCGCGAGTATTTTCTTGACACCGAGGAACGCGACCTGGCCCTTTTTCATTGAGGTGTCGTAGTCCATCGCGCGGACTTCGTCTATCGTCTTGAGCTGCAGCGAGCGGGCGGTGGCGACTGCGATTGCGATACCGCGTTTGAGCAATTCCTGGTCGGCGAATTTGGCCGTCACCGCCCAGTCGCCAATTGCGTTGATGGCATCTACGCTCTGACGCTTTTCAGATTCGCTAAGGTCCTGGCTTTGTTCGGCCATGTTCTGCGCGAAACCGCGCGCCATGTTCACGTACACCGGAACCTGGTTCTGGTACTGCTGTTCCAAGGCCTTCAACTTCGGCCCGGCATCGGCGTACAGCGTCGCTTCGGCGTCCGACGCGGTGAGCTGTTGCATCAGCGTGGAGAACTTCTGGCGGTCTTCCTCGGTGACCGGTTCGTTGTCTTTCTGCTTGGTCCATTCTTCCTTGAACTCGGCAAATTTTTCCGGCGGCAGTGAGTTCTGCATCAGGCTGGCAAAGTCGCCGGCCTTGAGCAATGCGGCATTTGCGGTGATCGCCTCTTCCGGCGAGCCCGTGGCGAGTCGCGCGGACTGCGGCGAAGCCGACGGCACATCGACGTCTTTTTCTTTATTGCAGCCGGAAGAGAGGAGGAGAGCCAACGCCATCGCACAGGCGCGGATCAGTTGTGTGGACATGGGCAGATACCGATGAAAAAGTCGGCGGCCACTTTATCACGCGGCCGGAGCGGGCCCATCGAATCGAGGTGCACAAAAAAGCCCGACGGGCTGGGCCGATCGGGCTGAACCCGGCGCGGCCGGAACGGGAAGTGTTGCTGCGTGGAGCGTGGAGCTGTTCGGTGATTCTGGTTATGAAGTGGGCGCTATTCGAAGCCAGTCGGTCGAATTGCCGAGGCATGGTAACGGCGATTGAAAGTTCGCGCAACACATGAGGTTATAACAGGCAAGTAACTGAAAGAAAAGGGAAAGCCGTGGACTCTAGTCACGACGAAGGCCGTCGAGCTTGCCCTGTCGACGGACATCCGCAGGTTGGCTCCAGGCGTTGTTGAACAGCGCAGGTTCCCAAGAACCATAAGTGGGGTTCGGCAGCACGTACCAGCGTTCGCCAATCCAGCCAAGATATGGCTCGACGGCAGCCCTGCGACCTTCGGACGTATTGGCTGATACATCAACAAAATCGCCGATCTGGTCGCCAAATTGCATCAAAACACGGTATTGCTGAGCAACAAGCTTGCGCCGGCAGCCTTTCTCCGAGCCATTTTGTTCGCAATCCTTGACGAAGGTACCCAATCCGAGGAACACCTTCTCGCCGGCCTTGATCGGGAACCCGACTTTGGCAAGATTGGCCAGCGTCACCTCGTTCAGATCGGCCGCGCGATTCGACAGATACAATACCGTAATGCCCTTGCTGTCGGCTTGGCGCGCGAACTCGACCGCGCCCGGCATTGCCCGTGCTTTTTGTTCTTTGCACCATTCGGCCCAAGTGAACTCGTCGTACGCGTTGCCGTCCAGAACCAGCCGAGCCTGGTATGGCGAGTTGTCGAGCGCCGTTTCGTCGATGTCGAGGATCACCGCCGGTTTCATTTTTCGCAGCGAGCCGTTGCCGCGCTCGTCGCTGGCGAGCGCATCCCAGCTTGGGTCGGCCAGCGCTTGGTCGAGTCGCCCACTCGCATCGCGATAGGTCTGCAGATAGATCAGGTCATGCTCGATCGCTGTCTGCGTCCAAGCTATGGCATTGAGGTTGTCGTTGGCGGCGACGGCCGGCGCGACGGGAGCGGTCGTGGTCGGTGCCATTTCCACCGCGACCGGTCGCTCCATCACGCGGTGCTGCGCGCAACCCGCCAACATCAGGAGGGCGGAGACAAGCACGGACAATCGATTCATCACGGTCATGGCATGGACTACAAATGGAGGGAGGATTGTAGGGGCAATCTGACCAATCCCGCACAGGCGGCACCGATCTGTCTGCTCGCCGAACAAGGCGCGTCGCCGAAGTCGGACGGGCCATCTGGCACGGCGGCGCAACGCGCAGCTGCGGACAGACAGATCAGCCCCAACGGGTTGATATCAGGTGACGGTGTGATAACAGAAACGCTCACATCGACGCGCGCGGCTTGTCCATGCGGCCGGCCTTCACATCGCCACGCATCCCAATGTGAAAACCTTTCTGACATCATGTCGCCTGCCTGGGATTGATCAGAGTATCCCTAGCATCGCCGCAGTTTATTACAGCACTGCATTACGCCCCGAGACCGTCGCCAATGCCTGACTACCCGTCACCCAGACTGACTGCCATCACCTGCGTGCTGACCGGCATCGCCTTGTTGCTCGTGGTCTGGTTGCACCTGCTGCCTGCGTTGCTGGCGGGCTTGCTGGTATTCGCGCTGGTAACCGCGCTTGATCCGCCGCTGCGACGGATCACGCCCGGTACTCGAGCCGACTGGCTGGTCGTATTACTTATCAGCGTCGTAGTGGTCTCTCTGCTGAGTCTTGCGGTGTTCGGCATCATCACCTTCTTCACCAATGGCGGCGGCAATCCCGACCTCATTTTTGATCGGATGATGCCGCTGATCGACAAGGCCCGGGCGCAGTTGCCGACCTTCGTCGTTGAACATGTGCCTGACAACATTGTCGAGATTCGCAGCGGGCTCGACGAATGGTTGCGCATGCATGCGGCCACCCTGCAACTTGCTGGCAAGCAGGCGGTGCGGGTGTTCACGCAAACCCTGATCGGCATGGTGCTTGGCGCGATGGTGGCGTTGAGCGGTGCCACGCCGAGTCGCCATCACGGTCCCCTCGCGGTGGCTCTGGCGACGCGTTGCCAGCGCCTTGGCAACGCGTTTCGCGACATCGTGTTCGCCCAACTCAAAATTTCGCTGCTCAACACCTTGTTCACCGCTCTGTTCCTATTAGTGGTGTTGCCACTATTCGGTGTTCAACTGCCCCTCGCGAAGACACTGGTCGCGATCACGTTTGTCGCCGGCCTGCTGCCGGTGCTCGGAAATTTGATTTCGAATGCAGCGATTTTCGTCGTCGCCATGTCGGTGTCACTGTGGGTCGCGGTTGCGGCGCTGACCTTTCTGGTCCTCATCCATAAACTCGAATACTTTCTCAATGCTCGTATCGTCGGCGGCCAGATTCGCGCCCGCGCCTGGGAATTGCTGGCGGCGATGCTGGCGATGGAAGCCGCATTCGGAGTCGCTGGAGTCATCGCGGCGCCGATTTATTACGCCTACCTCAAGCGTGAACTGGAGGCGGCAAAGTTGATTTGAGCGGGCGACGATTTCGAATTAATTCCGCGTCACCCCGCTCTCGCGGGAATAACGAGGACGGTGATCAGTCCTCGTCGAGCGCTTCGACCGCTTTGGAAAGGCGCTTGGGCGAAACCGGTTCGGCAGTGCGTAGTTCCTGTGCAAATACCGATACGCGCAATTCCTCGACCAGCCAGCGCAGGTCGTCCAATGCGACTTTGTCGGAATTCGCGCTGGCCCGGTGCTTGAGATAAGCGCGCCAGTACAGTTGAACCTGCAACATTCGCGCCTGGTCTTTCGCCGGGTCTTGGCGCAGGCGTTCGCCACGCAGGCGCATCGCGCGCAGGTAACGTGGATAGTGCTGCAAACGGCCTGCGGGAAGTTCGCGCAGGAAGCCGGGGAACAACAACTCGTCGCGTTGTTCGCGCAGGTCATCGTAGTTGGCTTTGGCAAAGCCCATCAGCGGCGCTTCCAGCCAGGGCGTGAAGTCGGCATGCGCTTCGATGATCGCCTCGGCCACTTTTAGTCGCTCTATGGCCGTGGGGAACAGGTCGCGCGCAATCGCGGTTTTCACTTTTTCGAACGTTTCGCGCGTGCGTGCACCACGCGGCTGCGCGGCAAGACATTCACGCAGCGCCGCTTCGACCACATCGCTGCGCAATTGCGCCGCACTGCCGAAGCCTGCCCATTTCAGCATCAACGTGTTGTTGACTGGCAACTGCCGTTGCGCCTGTTTGATGCGATCAGCAAGCGCGCGGTGCAGCAATCGGTCGACGCCGGCGACGTGCTCCGCAATCGCCTCGTCACGGCGTTCAAACACGCGTAGCGCCACCGTTTCGCCAAGGTCGACCAGCGCCGGGAACGCCGTCAGTCCGCCGCTGGACACCACCGTATCCGGCAAGTCCTCGAAGTCGAACTGGTCGACCTCTTCGCGCACCAGTTCGGCATCCGCGCGTTGCGAGAACGCGGCGCGTGCGGCGCCAGACCACTGCGCCTGTATGTCATCGAGATCGCGACCTTCGGCAATCGTGCGACCGTCTTCGTCGAACACGCGATAGCGCAGTTTCAGATGCACCGGTAACTCGATGGTGGCGAAATCGCGCGCACTTATCTCGACCCCGGTTACCCGAAAAAGATACGCCGCCAACGCGCTGACCAGTGCCTGATCGTGGTCCGGCGCAGCTTCGATGAAGGCATTTGCAAAATCCGGCGCCGGCACGAAATTGCGGCGCAGCGACTTCGGCAGGCCGCGAATCAGCTCGGCGACTTTTTCCGCGAGCAGTCCGGGCACAAGCCAGTCGCCTTGCTGCGATGTGACCGCGTTGACGAAAGCCAGAGGCAGGTTGAGGGTGACGCCATCCGCGAGGTCGCCGGGAACAAAGCGGTAGTTGTAACGTAGCGATTGCGTCTTGACCGCGAGGGCGGCCGGGAAGCCGTGAGTGCTCGCGCCCGCCACGCCGGCCAGCACGTCACCGAGCGACCAGCGAAGTGCCGCCTGCTCCGCAGGTGCTGCGTTGCGATACCACGCGTCGAGTGCCGCCGTCGTGGAAATGTCGGCCGGAAGCTTTCCCTTAAAGAACGCCTCGAGCTCGCTGTCGGATCGAAGCAGGTTGGAACGGCGCTGCTTCGCTTCAAGCTCGTGCGCCTGTGCAAGCACCCGAGCATTGGCACGCGCGAAGTCAGCGCGGCAGTCGATTTCGCTGCGCGTCAATGCTTCACGCACGAAAATCTCGTGCGCCAGCGATGGGTCCTGTTTCGCGAATTGAACATGGCGCTTCTCGGCCAGGTTCAAGCCAAACAGGTTGACTTGCTCGAACGCGAGCACCGCTCCGCGCTTGCGTGACCAGTGCGGATCGCGCCAAGTTTTGCGTATCAGGTGCGCCGCCTGTTGTTCGACCCAGGCCGGCTCGATGCGCGCGCAATTCATCGCGTAGATCTTGCCGATGTCGATGATCTGTCCAGCCAGCAACCACGCCGGCGGCGACTTGGCGGTAGACGATCCGGGAAAGATCTGAAACTTGCGTTCGCGCGTGCCGCGATACTGGCTGCGCTCGTCCTTGATCCCGACCTGGGTAGGCCAGCCCGAGATCAGACAACGATGCAGTGACTCGTAGCGATCCGGTGGCAGCGTGGGCGCGTTGATGGAATCAGTTTGCCCGTCTCCAACTTGATCGCCGCGAACGGTCGCATTGGAACCTTCTGTCTTCGCCACAGCGCTGCGAACATGGCGACGACGCGACCTTGGCGGTCGAGATTCCGGAGCCGTGTACTCAATCACCTGTTGCAATGAAGCGTCGCGATCCATATCGCCTTCCAGCACCAGCAATTGCCGATGCAACTCGCGCCACTCGCGCATGCGCAGGAAAGACAGATAGTGGGTCTTGCACCAGTCGCGAAGTTTGGATTGAGTGAAGTCTTCGTGGGCGCGGCGGTAGTCGGTCCACAGACGCAGCACTCCGACGAAATCCGATTTTGGATCGGCAAACAACGCATGCGCAGCATCGGCTTGGGCGCGCGCGTCGGCAGGGCGCTCACGAGGGTCCTGGATCGAAAGGAACGACACCACGATCAAGGCCTCGCGCAACACATCGCGCGACTTCGCTTCAACCAGCATGCGAGCTAGCGCTACGTCAACGGGAATGCGTGCGATCTGCTGGCCGATGTGGGTGAGTCGCTTGTCGTCGTCGATCGCGCCAATCTCGGCAAGTCTTCGGTAGCCATCGCCAATCGCACGATCATCGGGCGCTTCGACAAACGGGAAATCCACGACATCGCCCAGCTTCAAACTCAGCATGCGCAGGATTACGCCGGCCAGCGACGAGCGCAGGATTTCCGGATCGGTGTAGCGCGACCGTTGCAGGTAGTCGTCCTCTGAATAAAGCCGATAACAGGTGCCCGGACCGATGCGTCCGCAGCGTCCTTTGCGCTGGTCGGCGGCAGCTTGCGAAATCGGTTCGATGTGCAGCCTCTCCAATTGACTGCGCGCACCGTAGCGTTTGACGCGCGCCGTGCCGGTATCGACTACATAGCGAATACGCGGCACCGTCAGTGAAGTTTCAGCAACGTTCGTAGCCAGCACGATTCGTCGCGCCAAGCCGGGTTTGAACACGCGATCCTGCTCGGTCGCCGACAGCCGCGCATACAACGCGACTACTTCGGTCTCGCGATACTTTCTGCGCGACAACGCAAGGTGCACGTCGCGGATTTCGCGTTCGCCTGGCAGGAAGATCAGCGTATCGCCACGTGGGTCACCCGCAGTGATTTCGTCAATCGCAGCGACGACCTGTTCGGCAATGTTGCTCTCGCCTTTTCCGTCGGGCGGACGCCAACAGACGTCGACCGGAAACGCGCGACCTTCCACTTCGACGACGGGCGCGTCGCCGAAATGTTCCGCGAAACGCGACGTGTCAATCGTTGCGGACGTGACGATCAGTTTCAGGTCGCTTCGCTTCGCCAGCAGTCGCTTCAGATACCCGAGCAGGAAGTCGATGTTGAGACTGCGCTCGTGCGCCTCATCGAGAATGATCGTGTCGTAAGTCGACAGCCAAGGGTCGCGTTGGGTTTCGGCAAGCAGGATGCCGTCGGTCATGAACTTGATCAGTGCGACGTCCCCGACCTGTTCGGTAAACCGCACCTGGAAGCCAACCAGTTGGCCAACCGATGTTCCCAGCTCTTCGGCAACGCGTCGCGCAACACTGCGCGCCGCAATGCGACGCGGCTGCGTGCAGCCGATCAAGCCGCGACGACCGCGTCCCGCTGCAAGGCACAGTTTCGGCAGTTGAGTCGTCTTCCCCGATCCAGTTTCGCCAGCCAGGATCACCACCTGATTTCGTTCGATCAACTTGACGATGTCGTCCGCCTTGGCGGTGATCGGCAGCGACTCGTCCAAGCTGAGCTCGGGTACGCTGGCATCGCGAATCGCGACTGCCGCTATTGACGCATCGATAGTTCTTCTGAGCTTCTCGAGAGCGGTCGAGTCGACAGCACCTCCGTCGCGTTGCAGCCGCCGCCATTGACCAAGCAGTCGCCCGCGATCACGACTCGCGACGGCATCGATGCGTTGGGATAGATCGGATGGTTCAGACATTCAACAAAGTTCGACAGTGCCGCGACCGCGAACGCGCGGACAGGCCGACATAATACGGGGCGGGGCTTTTTCTCGGCTATCGCCGACCCGTTCAAGCGCGTTCGCGCTGGTGTTTGGCTCCGGCCCTCTGCTTCTCCATTGTGGGCTGACGCCAGACGGTTCAAGCGTTTCTCTCGCCGGCAGGCGAGAGAAACGCTTGACGAATCTGGCGACAGCCAACAAGAAAGAAGCGTCGGTCGGCAGCCCAGCGAAACGCTTGACCAGTCTGGCGACAATCAACGAGTGCGAAGCGGATGAGTTAGTTCAGTCGCGCTGCCTGGTCGCGCAAACCGGCTATCGTCGTTGTGAAGTCGGCGATGCGCTGGTTTTCCTGCGCGACAACTTCCGCTGGTGCGTTGGCGACGAAGTTCGCGTTGCCGAGCTTTCCGTGGCACTTGGCGAGTTCGGTCTCAATGCGCCGGATTTCTTTGTCGATGCGCTGCTTTTCGGCGGACAAATCGATCAGTCCGGCCAATGGAATCAGCACACGCAGTTCGCCGATCACGGTCGCCGATGAAGCGGGTTCTGTATCACCGGCGGTGATCCAATGTTGCGATTCGGCGCGGGCGAGGAAGGCTATCTGTGCGGCGAATTTATCGGCACGTGCGCGATCGCGCGGCGTGCCTTTCGCGTAGAGCAAAGGAATCTGCTTCGCAGGCGGAATATTCATTTCGCTGCGGATGCGGCGCACGCCGCTCAACAAGGCTTTCAACCACTGCACGTCCGAAATCGCGTCCGCATTGGCGACGGTGGAGAATTCAGTTGCCGTCGGGTACGGCCGGCGCAGAACGCTTCCGTCCTCCAATTCAAGGCGTGGTGCGACGTGTTGCCAGATTTCTTCGGTGATGAATGGCGTGATCGGATGCAGCGCACGCAGGATTGCTTCAAGAACGACAACCAGTGTGTGCCGCGTTGAATCAGCCGCTGCCGCATCGTCGCCGTTTAATGCCGGCTTCGTGAGTTCGAGGAACCAGTCGCAATAGTCGTTCCAGACGAATTCGTAAAGGGCTTGCGCGA
>JAYUYW010000190.1:0-5412 GCA_043752325.1 Rhodanobacteraceae bacterium
AAGAATGCCAGCTTCAGCGGAACCAGGAAGGGCGAGGCCACTTCGGTCGCGATCATCTGGCCGCCGACGGGAAGGCTGGCGACCATCGGCTCCGCAAGCCAGCTGTACAATTTTTTGGAGAACGGCAGCAGCGCAACCAGCAAAACGAGAATTGCCGCGACCGCTTTGAGCAGGCGTGAACGAAGTTCGATGAGATGGCTGAGAAAGGGGAGTTCCTCGCCCTCCTTGTCAGTTTCGCTCATGCGGACTCAAATCAGCATCGGATGTCGGCATTGCAGGCTCGACCGCTTCGCGAGCCGGATAGGTGGCTGCGGCCATCGACTCCAACTCGGATGGGACGTCGGTCTCTACCGTTGCAGATGGCTGCGAAGGCGGCGTATCGGCCATCGGTTTGCGAACGGCGTCGTGGATGCTGTTCGCTGCTGCGTTGACGTCGGCGCGAATGTCGACCGCCTCGACCGCTTCACGAATGCTGCGCTTGATATCGTCGGTGGCGAGTTCCCGTTCGATCTCGGCACGCACCGAAGCCCAACTGTTGCGGGCACGTCGCACCAGCGCACCCGCGGTGCGCGCGACACGCGGCAGGCGTTCGGGGCCGAGCACCAGCAGCGCCACCACGGCAATCAGAGCGAGCTTGCCGAAACCGATATCGAACATCGAACGTTCCTACCTGTCGACGCGATCGCGCTCGCTATCGCGCGCGGAATCGACGCGGTCCGTCGACTCGACGATCGGCGGATCGGCCTTGAGGCGCGTGGATTCGTCTTCGTCGGCCATGCCCTTGCGGAAACCCTTTACCGCACTACCGACGTCATCGCCCATGTTGCGCAACTTTTTGGTGCCGAACACCAGCGCGACGATGACCAGAACGATGAGCCAATGCCAAATGCTGAAGCTACCCATGACGATGTCCCGAGTGAGTGAATGGCGTCCAGTGTAGCGCGAGCATGCGCGACTGGAACGTGAAGCGGACGCCAGCTTGACCCCCGAGCTGCACGCGTCGATCAGTGATTAACGTGCCGAGTATTCTTCCAGACGGTCGCGAAACTCGACAATGCCGGCCGGAACGTCAGTCACACCGTTCTCCAAGATGCGCCGTGGCGTAACGCCCCGACCATAAACACGCTGGTTGGACTTGTTGTCGATGGAGATCACCGAGCCATCCAGGGCGACGCCTGCAAATAATCCTCGAGCCCGCGAGTACGAATAGATTTCCGCCTTCAGCGCGCCATCGGTTGCTGCCGACGCGTTGCGGCCGACTGGCCCAGCCGCGACCGACGCATCGGCCCCTAGCGTGAACTTGCCGTGGACGATGGAATCAACACCGCGTTGGCTGCTGAAGACCAGCACGATGTCGGACGATTGCACGCCGGCCTGGAAACCGATGCTGCCGCCCGTGATGGCGATGAAACTCGGGTTGGACCAGACGCCGTTCGTCTTCACCGACAACAGGCCTGAACCGCGCCGGCCACCAATGATGAAACCGGCCTTGACCACGTCGGGCACTACGGCGACCGCATAGGCACCATTGAGCAGCTCGCGCGGAATCGCCTTGTCAGGCGCCTGCATCACTTCGCGCAACACGCGTATGGCGTTTTCCGCGATCTTTACCTCACGCTCGCCCGCCTGCGCAGTCGCGCCGGCGACTAACAACAATGTCGCGAGAACAGCGGCTATTCGGGTCGAAAGTGGCCGGAATGAATCAAGCATTTGAGACTCCATCGGAAAGTGGCCACGATAGGTCGCAAGACTGACTACGCGGTGAACGGTTTAGCTATGGCGCCGGCCGCGAGCGACGTATGCGAGCGTGATCATTGATAGCGAAAGCAGGATCAAAGCGAAGGCAGAATCTGCCGGCACCGGCACGGAATGATCGCCAACCGGCTCGGGTGGAGGCGGCGGTGGAGGTGGGACCACGACTGGACATTGCGTCGGCGCGACCACGAAGGCGTTCATCGATTGACGGCGCAGGGCGCTCGGCCCAGTGATATTACCGAGGTTGGTGACCGCGCCGGTGCTGGTGTTGATCGTGGCCAGGTCGCTCCAGTCGACCAGCACTGAGCTGCCAGGCGGGCCCGGGTTGTAGCTGAGCGAGGCGTACAAGGTGCCAGCTTCGTCGAAGCTCAGGGCAACCACGTTGACCCATGGCAGCGCCGGACCGTAGTTGCCAACCATGCTCGTCTCGGCCGTTTCCATGTTAATCCGGTAGAAGCCGGTGTCGCCTTGGCCACCCGCGCCGTACAGGGTGTTGCCATACGCGACAACGCCGGTGATCTTGTGGCCCATCGAGCCAATCAGGGTTGGCTGCGCAGTAGCCGGATTGACCCTCCACAATTGGCCCGTCACTGCCGATGCCAACCAGTAATTGCCATCGCAACCGACCGTCATGCTGAGGTCGAGTGCGGTGCCGAACTGACCGGTACCGCCCAGATTCAAGTTGCCGGTTACGGTCGCGGCACCGGTAGTTTTGTTGATGCGCAGCAGCGCACGCAGATTGCCTGAGACGGCGATCAGGTCGCCATTCGGCAACAGGTTGAGACCACGGATCTGGCCGATCAACTGCCCGTTCGAAAAGCCGGACAATCCGACGAAGCTCGCGATCCGGGTATCTAGATTGATCCGGTACAGATCGGTGAAGGCAACGCCGAACGCGGTACGCGTCCCAACTTTCGGCTGATCGTTGCCCACAGCCCGATTGCCCAAAACTTGCGCGCCGCAGGGAAATGCGGCGACAGCAAAAATCAGCAGCGCTGTTAGTCTGGAGAACGAAAGCATCGGCGGTGGTATCTTGTTTCATCCCGCGCTGAGCGCGCATGTGCCCCAACCATAGCAGTATTTCCTGTATGAACAAAGCCTTGCGCGTGTTTCGTGGATGTTGTCATCACAACAGGATGTCTCGCTCCAGCACTGGATGTGTTCGGCCGCGGGGATCGACACCAGATGCTGTGTTCGCGCAATGACGAACGCAATTCTATTGGTCAACCTGGGCACGCCGGATGCGCCGACGACGAACGCCGTTCGTCGTTATCTGGCCCAATTTTTGGGTGATCGACGGGTCGTCGACCTGCCGCGTTGGTTGTGGTGGCCAATCTTGCACGGGGTAATTCTGCGGATTCGACCGGCGCGATCGGCACGCTTGTACCGCGCCGTCTGGACCGAACGCGGCTCCCCATTGGCCACTGGAACGGCCGATCTCGCCCAGGCGGTCGCAACTCACATTGGGTCGGACTGGATCGTTCGCGATGCGATGCGTTACGGAAATCCGGGGATCGACGCCGTGCTTGAGGAACTGGCAGCGCTCGATCTGCGCCGGTTGTTGGTGATCCCTTTGTTCCCGCAATACTCGGCGACGACATCGGCGTCGGTGTTCGACGCGGTGACGATGGAGTTGCAGCAATGGCGTCGCGTGCCGGAGTTCCGGTTTGTCGCCGATTACCACCTTGAACCGGGCTATATCGACGCGCTGGCAGCGAGCGTGCAAGCGCACTGGGCAACGCACGGCCGCGCGGATCGATTGATGCTGTCGTTCCACGGCATTCCGCAGCGCTACGTGCGCAACGGCGATCCCTACCAGGCGCAATGCGTTGCGACGGCGGCTGCGCTGCGCACGAAACTCGACGTGGATGACCAGTACTTGATGCTTTGCTATCAATCCCGCGTCGGACGCGAGCCGTGGCTGATGCCGTATACCGACCTCACCTTGGCTGACCTACCGAAGCAAGGCGTGCGTTCCATCCAGCTGATGTGTCCCGGTTTCGCGATTGATTGTCTGGAAACGCTGGAAGAGGTCGCCATCACCAATCGCGAGGTGTTCGAGCATGCTGGCGGCGAGCGCTACGAATACATTCCCTGCCTCAACGACAGTGCCGATCAGGTCGACTTTATGGCGGGACTCATTGCGCGAAACGGTAACGGCTGGATCAGCGATCCGGCGTCTTCCGCTACGTGAGCCGAGCGCCGACCGAACTGCGGCTGCCTTTGCGTCACCTGAGCCTGGCCGCAAGATGCTGGGGCAATCCGTCGTTGCCGCCTTTATTGGCCTTGCACGGCTGGCTCGATAACGCGGCCAGTTTCGACGGGCTCGCGCCCTTGCTGGAGACCCGCCATGTCGTCGCGATCGACATGGTCGGCCACGGTCACTCCGCTTGGCGCAACGCTGCCGCGTCGGACTATTGGCTTGACTACCTCGACGACATCGATCAGGTTTTCCATCACTTTGGCTGGAACAGCGCCGACCTCCTTGGACACTCCCTGGGCGGCACGCTGGTCAGCACCTATGCGGCTGCCTTTCCCGAGCGCGTGTCGCGCCTGGTGTTGATCGAAGCGTTGGGTCCACTGGCTCTGCCCATCGAGCAGACCGTGACGCAACTTCGCAAGGGGATTGCCGCAAGAGCAGCATTCGCACCATCGGCTCTACGGGTATTTGCAGACGAGGAACAGGCGGCACAGGCGCGAATGCGCGCCAACGACCTCAGTCACGCAGCAGCAATGACGCTGGTCGGGCGCGGGCTGGTAAAAGTCGACACGCCATCGGTCAGCGGCTATCGCTGGTCCAGTGATCCACGGCTATTGCTGCCCAGCCTGCAGCGCTTCAGCGAAGAGCAGGCGTTGGCGATACTCGACGCTATCAGCGCGTCTGCATTGTTGATACTGGCAGATCCCCCCCACCCCTACGCCCGAACCGCTGCCATGCAATCACGGCTGGATCGTGTCACAGGCATCGAATGCATTCGCTTGCCCGGAAACCACCACCTGCATCTGGAAAATCCGCGCCCGGTCGCGGCGGCGATCAACGAGTTCCTGGCGCTTCCGACGAGCCCTTGACCCGCGAGATTTCGGGGCCGCGCGACAATGGCGTCGCGCAGGCTGAGCCAGTCAATCGACAGCGTGAGTCGGAGAATACCCATATCCGAGAAGCCGACCCTGATGAGAGGACGGACAAGCGGTCAACGCATTTTCAGGGATCCACCTCGTGTACATGCGCTTGCGTCTCTCCACGGTCAACGCACGCTCACGTTTCCACGGTCACCAAGCGAGCCAACTCGGCCTTGATTGCCTGGCCATGCAGGCGCAGCCATTCGCGTTGCTCGTGCCAGTTCGGGTAGAGCACTTCGACCTGACGCCAGAATCGTGGTGAGTGGTTGCGAACCTTAAGGTGACACAGTTCGTGGATCAGCACGTAGCGCAGCGTCGATGGCGGGGCGAGCGCAAGGGCGAGATCGAGGCTGACCGTATTGCGCGTATCGAGGCTGCCCCACAGGCTCTTCAACGGGCGGATGCGGAAGCCGCTCGGCGCTGCACCCAGCAGCGGACAATACTGGCCCAGCCAACGCGCAATGTCGCGCCGCATTTGTGCTTCCAGATACGAGCGCAGCAAGCTGCGCGCCGTCGTCTGCGATGAGCGGCGGCTGC
>JAYUYW010000191.1:0-5370 GCA_043752325.1 Rhodanobacteraceae bacterium
CTGTACCAACGTCAATCAGTCTCTGCAGCCCGGTCTCTCGACCGGGCTTTTTTTTCCAAATGCGATACCGGCCCACATTACACTTTGACTCCGTCCATGCCATTTACCTTCCAGCTTTTTCGGGAGTAGAGTCGGCGATTCCAAAAGTCTAGAAAGCGAGCACGCCTTGATTTTTCGACTGGTTTTCGCTCTGTTGTTGATGGGCCTGGGTGCTGCCGTTGCATCCACGCCGAGTTGGCGCGACGACATCGTCGCAACCGATGACGTCGTCGTCATGGATCAGGGCTATCTCGATGCGCACCCCGATCAGCAGTTTCGCGCTCGGGGCGTTGAGCTTCTAGGTTCCGGTCGCGGGGCCGAGGTCGTCAGGAACTTGCGGCGAGCCGCGCGCTATGGCGACAAACCCTCGCAAGCGCTGTTGGGGGCGTTGCTGTGGGAGGGCGTTGAAGTTGCCATGGATCGCGCCACCGCATACGCGTGGATGGACCTGGCTTCGGAGCGTGGCTACTGCGAATACCTGGTCACTCGGGAGCAGTACTGGAAAGAGTTGACCCCAGCCGAGCGCGCTCTTGCGGTCAAAGTGGGCGGACCAATTTACGACGTCTACGCAGACGTGGTCGCAAAGCCGCGCCTGAACCGTCAATTGCGTCACGCCGTCCGCAGCATCACTGGCAGCAGGACCGGCTTTGTCGGCAACTTGAGCATCATCCCGATGGACCGATACTCCGGCGATGTCGATGGAAACCGATTCTATGACCGTCGTCACTGGGACCCCAAACACTACTGGCGGGTACAGGACCAGCTGTGGAATCCCCATGCACCGCGCGGCAATGTCGAAGTCGGGCCATTGCGGATCGGCCCTGCCGTCACAAATTAAGCGATTAGTGCAGTTGCGCTGGTCAGTCGAGCATGTTGGCAAGCGCACTCGCGCAATCGGCGTCGATTTTTAGGTGAAGCACGTCGTCGGCCCGAGTAACACCACGATTGATCGCGACAATCGGTTTGCCAAGGCGCTGGGCAGCAACGGCAAATCGATAGCCGGAATAGACCATCAGCGACGACCCCACCACCAGCATCGCGTCGGAGGCTGCAAGCCAAGCCATGGCGTCATCCACGCGCTGGCGCGGTACGTTTTCGCCGAAGAACACCACGTCGGGCTTGACCATACCGCCGCAGCGATCGCAGGCGGGAATCACGAAATCGCTGAAATCGACGTTCTCGAGATCAGCGTCGCCGTCGGGCGCAATGGCCGCTTCAAGCATCGCCCAAGAAGGATTCGCCTCGATCAGACGCTGCTGGAAATTCTCGCGTGGCGTGCTTGCATCGCAGGCCAGGCAACGGATGGAGTCCATGCGCCCATGCATGTCGATCACGCTCTTGCTGCCAGCGAGTTGATGCAGGCCATCGACGTTCTGCGTGAGCAGACCTTCGATTCGATCGTTCTGTTCCAACGCGGCCAGAGCGCGGTGACCGGCATTGGGTGAGGCCGTTCCAAAGAGTCGCCAACCAATCATGCTGCGCGCCCAGTAGCGAGCGCGTTGCAGTGGCTGGGCGAGAAATACCTGCAGGGTGATTGGCGGCTTCCTCTTCCATGCGCCGAGCGCATCGCGATAGTCGGGTATGCCCGATCCGGTGCTGCAACCGGCGCCGGTCAGCACGAACAGGCGTCGGTGGCGATCAACGAATTCACACAGCGAATCGCTCGCGTAACGTTTTGCGGCACTGTCGAAGTTACTGTAGGCGTTGGCACCGTGCGAATTTGCGCTCATGGCGCAAGTTTCGCACGGCATGTACCTGACAGGGCTGCCACCATGCTGGCGAGTGCAGTACATTGCGTGCCCATTTCGACGATGCGCTCGCGCTGCACAACTGCGATCACCATGGCCAAGCTGTATTTCTATTATTCGGCGATGAATGCCGGCAAGACCACTACGCTCCTGCAAAGCTCGCACAACTATCGCGAACGCGGCATGCGCACCCTGATCCTCGCACCCGCCATCGATGATCGTGCCGGTGTCGGCATGATCGCGTCGCGCATAGGGTTGAAGGCGAACGCGCGCAGCATCGCGCCGAACGATGATCTATTTGCGTTGACCCGCGCCGATATCGCCAGTGACGGACCACTCGGCTGCGTGCTGGTCGACGAGGCGCAGTTCCTTGGCAAGTCGCAGGTCTGGCAGCTTGGCGATGTCGCCGACCAGCTTGGCATTCCCGTTCTGGCCTACGGCTTGCGCACCGATTTTCGCGGTGAATTGTTCGAAGGCAGCAAATACCTGCTTGCCTGGGCCGACCAGCTTGAGGAGATCAAGACGATCTGCCACAGCGGTCGCAAGGCAACCATGGTGGTTCGCGTAGACGACCACGGACGCGCCGTGACCGATGGTCCGCAGGTGCAGATTGGCGGCAATGAACGCTATGTTTCAGTCAGCCGCGCCGAGTACAAGAAGATCGTCGCGGGGGACGGGCGCATTGAGTTGCAGCAGCCGGTTCTGGCGTTGGAGCCTCGTTCTTCATCGCAAAGCTGAGCGCCGCACCTCCACCCATTCAATCGCACGGCAGCATCGGGTTGCTACGCTGATCGCATGTCTAGACCACCAATAGAATCAAACATCGAATCCGCTACCGTTGGCTGGTCGGAACTGGTCTTCGTCTGCAGCAAGTGCATGAAGCGGCAGGATCGCGAAGACCTGCGCGGCGATCTCAAGTGCGCGATGAAGCAGACCGGTCATCGCGAGCTGCGCATCGTTGCTTGCGGTTGCCTCGACCTTTGCCCGAAGGATGGCGTCACCATCGCGCGTGGTCGTGACCTTGCGACCAAGCCACCGCTGCTGCGCGTGTTTGGCACGAAGGATCGTCTCGATCACGTCGTAGATTGGTTGCTCGACGACAACTGAGCTGTCGCCGGATTGAGTTGATGGTTGTCAAAAACCGCTGCCGGGTTCCGCAAGATGGGCCAATTCTTCCGACGTCGATTCCCGACCCAGCACTTGGTTGCGATGCGGGAACCGACCGAATCGCTCGATGATGGCGTGATGCCGAATGGCGAAATCGAGCCAGCTTTTTGCCATCTTGGCACTCTCGTTCGTTGCCCGTTCCTGAAAGCTGCGGAACATCGCCACAGCCATTTCCTGCATGACCAGTTCTTCGCTGTGTTCGAACGGCAGGTAGCAGAACAACCGCGCCATCGGATGCACGTCTTGATCATCCCCTCGCGCGATGCCAGCGCGCGCCAGTCCGAGCGCCTTCGCGTCACCCGCAAACGCGCGTGGCGAATGGCGAAATACGTTGCGCGGGAATTGATCCAGCAGGATCAGTAGGGCCAGCCAGTCCCGAGCGTTCCCGACTTCGTCATCGAACGAGCCAGCCAGTGCCGCGTCGATCGCGTCGCCGAAGCGCTCGCGTATTGATTGATCCAGATCGTCATCTTTTGAAAACCAGCGCCGAGTTCGCTGCGCGGAAGAATCAGAAGCAGGAAAGTCGCTGCCCAACCAGAATTCCAGCACTTCATCGGTGGGGATTGTCATTGCCGCCCTGCCCTTCGTGGTCGCGTCGATCGGGCAAAGTGTAGACAAGCAAACGCCGCAGTGCCGACGGGGCCACTGCGGCGTTCGGGGCATGAAGCCAGATCAGCGCTGGTGTTCGGTATTGCGGCCGTTGAGATCGTTCCCGCTGTTGCTGCTGTTATTGCTGGCCTGTCGGCGATCAACGCGGGTGGCCTGCCTGTTGTTCGCCTGTCGGTTCACCTGCCTGCAATCCTGTCGGACCTCGTTGCGCACCTCGCGACGGTCCTGGCGTACGTCGTTACGGGCATCGCGACGATCGTGTCGAACATCATTTGGGACATCGCGACGATCGTGGCGTATGTCCCGGTGATCATGGCGAACGTCGTTGCGAATATCACGACGGGTGTCGCGGTGCGCTTCGTGTCGCTGATAGCGGTGCTGGCTATCGTAGCGACGGTCATTGCGATCATGTTGATAATTTGCCGTTGATCGACGCGGTGTCAAATAGCAACCATGGTGGCGCAATGCCCCATGGCGAACGACGACGTGGCTGTATTGATTGCGTTGCCCGTACCACGACTGGTGGCGGTCGTGGTTATTCTAATCGTTGCCGAAGCTGAAGCTGATCAGCCCAAGACCCAGGCGCGGACCGTAGGCGATCACCGGGACGCGGCGATTGTAGTAGTCGTAGTCCAGGTATTCACCCCGAAACCCAGCCGCGATTGCCGCGCCACGACACGTCGCACCAGCCATAGTCGTCAATGCAGCCGTACACGTTCACCACAGTGCCGCGAGGAGCGAGGCGGACAGCGGGATATTCGATCGTCGGCCTTGCACGCAGGTTGAAATTAACGCTCAGATAGCCGAATCACAGTTCCAACGAACGATGAATTGACCTTATGTAGGAGATTGTTTTGATTGTGTATTGCTGCCGAAACTGGCAACTGGCCACGCCTAACGGAGCTTCAACCGCACTTGGAATATCCGCAATTCAGGCACGTGGCGCAGCCATCCATCACGATGGTGGCCTGGGTGTTGCACTTATGACATTGGGTTGCGCCAGCTGGAAAACCGCCGGTGGTGGCGACGCCATCGACGCTGCTCGTGCCTGCGCTTGTGCTGTCGGTGGATTTCTTCGCGGCGCGGGTTTCGTACTGGGCGCGTTTGTCGGCGAGCATTTGGCGCTGCAGCGGGTCCATGTCGGGATCGTGGATCAGGCCGATCAGCTTCATGTGCTGCTCGATGATGGCGCCAAGTTCGGCAACAATGCTCGGCATGTAGACGCCGCCGGCCTTAAAGTAACCTCCGCGCGGATCGAATACGGCTTTCAGTTCCTCGACCAGGAAGGTGACATCACCGCCTTTGCGGAAAACCGCGCTCATGATGCGGGTCAGCGCCACGATCCACTGGAAGTGGTCCATGTTCTTGGAGTTGACGAAGATCTCGAACGGGCGGCGCTGCTCGTGCGGCGTGCCGGCATTGAGCACGATGTCGTTGATTGTGACGTAAAGCGCGTGCTCGAACAGCGGCGACTTGATCTTGTAAGTAGCACCGATCAGCGTGTCCGGCCGTTGCAGGCTTTCGTGCATCTGGATGACTTCGGCGACCTGCACTTCCGGCTTCGCGGTAATTGCGCTGCGCGCGGCACTGTCCTGCTCGGGAGAGACGACGGTGTAGCCCTTGATCTTCTTGTTGATCTTGATCGACATGACAATAGTCCTGATGGATCAGGGCGCGTGGCCTGACCCGACAACAAAAATGGAGTACGGACGGATGAAAGCGATCCAGGCGCCGCGTATTCACGCGACGCCTGGATCGCGCTGCTTACTTCTTCGAGGATTTCTTGACGGCCTTCTTCGCTGCCGGC